>JBKJOR010000061.1:0-12404 GCA_046595575.1 Pyrinomonadaceae bacterium
ACACTACCGCTTTCGTCGATGAGTACCTGTACGCTGACAGCTCCAGCAGCACGAACCGCTCGTGCGGCAGCCGGGTATGGCGGTTTGGGAAGACTCGTCGCCTTACCGTTCAATACACCACCCGATATCTGCTTAGGCACTTTCTTGACGGGGGGCGGAGGTGGTGGTGGCCCGCCACCCGTCTCCTCAGTTCCACCGCCTCCAGTCACGCCGGCGTTACTACCAGTTCCACCCGTGTTAACAGGTCCCTTGTAGTCAGGCGGTGGAGCGTTCGCGGCACTGAAATTTATGTCGCCCTTAACAGTGTATTTATTAGGATCGCGCGGCGGGATCAAATTCTTCTGCATGCTGATCTGCGGCACCTCTTTGGGCGGCGGCTCATCCATGCTGGCGATGATCTCCTTACGAACATCGACGTTGGGATCCTTTTGCTGCTCCTGCTTTTCTGGTTCCGGCTCCGGGGCTTCTTCGATCACCGGCGGCGCAACAAGCGTCTCTAGCGAAAGCTCATCACCACCCATGCCGTAATCTTTTGCGAACAAGCTGTACAGCCACGCGCTCATTAGCACCGTGACCATGATTATGAAGGTCGTCAGCAGAAAACCACTCCGCCTCGTATCTTCACCGGCATGGCTTTTCGATTCAACAAGTTGGTCTAACATAATTTCCTCCCTCTTTCCGGTGCCAAACTAGGTCAGGGGCTACGAAACCTTTACGCCTTTTTTGATGATAAATTTCAAACTCCAAGTTGTAATCATTGTAAACAATGACGAGTTGGAGGTTTTATCGCTTCTTTCTGAGGCTCGAAGTGGGTTCATTAGTGCGGGGCAAAAGAACCTTGCCGGCAATGCAAAATGAAACTCTACAAGCTTCCGTCTTCCGAAAAAAAGGTAGACGGAAAAAAGCAGATATGAATATTTAATTGACCAGCAACGTTTGAATACTAATTTCTTACTTTTCGAAAGTCAAGATTAATATAGGTAACTACGGCGTCTTTACAACAATTTACCGAGTGACCGGACGACGCGTAACCGATCGGCGCGATGCCGATGCCATCTTTTCCCCGCTTTGCGATGCGATCTGAACTTCCTTAACTTTCGCTGCCCCGAGTTTGTCTTGCCACCAGATCGCGATCGGGCTCGCGATGGCGATAGTTGAATATGTTCCCGTGATGGAACCGACGAATAGCGCCAGAGAAAAACCGCGCAAAACTTCGCCGCCAAACAGTACGAGGGCTAGTACCGAAAGGAATACAAGACCGTTCGTGACGATCGTCCGCGACATTGTTTGATTTATCGAATCGTTTGTCACCTGGTAGAGCGACTTGTCGCGGTGAAGGGTAAGGTTCTCACGAATACGGTCGAAAATTACGATCGAATCGTTGACCGAAAAACCGACCAGCGTGAGTAGTGCGGCTAACACGGTCAAACTAATTTCCCACTGGAAGACCGAGAAAAAGGCGAGTGTTATAAGCACGTCATGAAAGACCGCTATCACCGCACCCGCTGCATATGTCCAATCGTATCGAAATGCGATGAAGAGCAAAATGCCCACAAGCCCCAGCAGCGTAGCGAGCACGGCCTGATTGCGAAGTTGTGCACCGGCTATCGGTCCCACGGCATCAGTTCCTACGATCTTATATGCGGCCGTCTCATCATCCTGCAGTTGTTTCGTAGCTTCGGCTTCCTTGCCAAAGGTATCAAGGGACTTCTTGACGATACAGCGTCCGGCTTCCTGCACAGCAGCACCATTTGGATCGATACACTCCTCTCTCTGACCGAGATTAGGCACCTTGATCAGCACCTCATCCTGCTTGTCGGTCGAGTCCTGAATAATCGCCTCGTTGATCTCGACATTCTGGAGAGCCGCTCGGATGTCATCGGTTGCGGGCTTTTGACGAAACTTAGCCGTTACTACCGTACCGCCCTGGAAATCAACGCCAAGATTGAAGGCGTCCGTCCCGCCCTCGGTGAACTGGCGGCCGACCGCTGACACCAATCCGGCAAGCAGGATTGCAATGGAAAGCGCGATCAGCGGCTTTCGCAAGCCCATCCAATCGACATTAATATTTGTAAAAAATTCGAACATTACTTTCTAAATACTCAGCTTCTGCAAATTCGGATTACGCTGCAGCATCCACATAAAGATCGTCCGCGATACAAACACGGCGGAGAACAGATTGATCAACAGCCCGAGGATCAAGGTCACGGCAAAGCCGCGGATCGGACCCGAGCCGTAGAGGTATAGGATTACCGCCGAAATGATGGTCGTAACGTGCGTGTCGATGATCGTAATGAACGCCCGGTCAAAGCCCAAGACCACCGCTTTCGCAATGTCCTGCCCGGCTCGAAGCTCCTCGCGCATTCGCTCGAAAATTAGTACGTTCGAGTCGACGGCCATGCCGATACCTAGAATGAGGCCGGCGATACCAGGCAGAGTAAGTGCCGAATCGATCAGGATCAAAGCCGCAAGCGTCAACAGGAGATTGAGCAGCAGTGCAATAACGGCGTTAATCCCCGAACCGCGATAATAGACGAGCATAAACGCGACGATGAAAATTAATCCCGCAAGCGATGCTGTTACGCCTGCACGGATCGAGTCCGCGCCGAGGCTAGGTCCGACAGTACGTTCCTCCTGATACTCAAGCTGGGCCGGTAGAGCACCCGATCGCAAAGTCAGTGCCAGATCATCCGCAGTGGTTTTAGTGAATTGGCCCGATATCTCGCCTTTATCGTCGATGCGCGACTTAATGTAAGCCGCCGACTTGACCTGGTCGTTCAGGAGAACACCCATGTAATTGCCGATATTCTTACTCGTCCAATCCCCAAACTTCGCCGCGCCCGCAGGTTTCAGGGCGAACGAGATTTGGTAATCACTCTCGTTACCGGTTTGCGAAACAGCGTTCGCATCACGCAGTTCGTCTCCGGCGATCACTGGCGGGTACTCAACGACTACAAATTGCTTCGGTCGCTCAGGCTCCTCGCCGGGTGGCTTGGTCGTAGACTCACGATCTGCATAGACAACGACCCGTCTGTTAGCGGGAACCGTGCCACCTATCGACTGCTTGGCCGCCTCTTCAGTAGGAAATGTCTGGACCGGGGACGGATTCGGCGGACTGACGATCTTTACCAACTCAAGATTCGAATCCGCATTTATAAGTGCCTTGATACGTTCTGGGTCGTCGAGACCCGGCATCTGCAAAAGGATCTGGCCGGCTGTTTCCGCTCCATGCCGTTGCAGCGTAGGCTCCTTTACGCCGAACTGGTTGATTCGGCTCTCGATGATCTTCATCGCCTGTTCGACAGCCTGAGTCTTGAGAACCGTTTGGATATTCGAGGGCAGCGACCAGGTGATCGTCTCGCCGTTATTGCTCTCGCTCCAATTCGCTAGATCGACTTTCTTCTTCACCTCGTCGATCACCGCCTGCGCCTGCGAAGCGTCACTGAGCTGAAGGGCGATCGAGTAGTTCCCGTTCTCTCCGACGACAGCGTTCCCGGTGACGGGAAGTTTCGCATCCTGGGCCGCAGTCAACGCTGCTTGAGCGGTGTTATCTGTCAACTTCTTGAGATACTCGTCCGTCTTGACCCGCATTACGAGATGGGATCCGCCGCGAAGATCGAGGCCGAGATGGATGTTCTCAGCAAGGTTCGCTTTGATCCCGTTCCAACTAAAATCCGCGGTAGTCGGAGCCCGGCGAGGCCCGAGGACGAGATAAATGCCCGCCAGAGTAACGGCGATGATGATGACGGTTCTGATCCACAAACTATTGTTGTTCATTTACTACTAGCTCTCTTCAGCTTTTTTTCCAACGACAGCGCTTTTGCCGACTTCTAAAAACGATTTCTCCGCGCTTTGGATAATAAAACTCGTGTCCTTTATCTCCTTGATCTTGCCGAAGGTCCCGCCGTTTGTGACGACTTCATCGTTGATCCTCAATTGCGTGATCATGTCAGCGACCTGTTGGCGCTGTCGCTTTTGCGGCAGGATGACCAGGAAATAAAAAATGGCGAAAATAAAAACGAACGGCAGGAGGGTCCAAATCAAACTACTGCCGCCGCTGTCCTGAAAAAATAACAGAATCATACTTATCACTTGCTGCGCGGAAAAGAAAAACTGAATGATATACCGTTCAGAGAGTCTTTATCAACCGCCTGCTTCTTGATTCTCCTGCAATTTGTTGAGAAATTCTCTTCGGAATCGCGAGAACGTGCCGGATTTGATAGATTGACGGACACGTCGCATGGTGTCAAGGAAGAACGCCAAATTGTGATGTGAGATTAACGTCGCCGCTGACATTTCGCCGGCTTGATATAAATGTCTTAGATACGCAAGCGAATACCGCCGGCACACCGAGCATTCGCAATCTGGATCGAGAGGCCGTGTATCGTCGGCAAATTTTGCGTTCCGTATATTGAGCTTGCCACGCGATGTAAACGCGCCACCCGTCCGCCCATTCCTCGTCGGAATTACGCAATCGAACATGTCTACGCCCCGGGCGACAGCCTCGATCAAATCTTCGGGAGTACCGACTCCCATCAGATAACGAGGGGCGGCGGCCGGCATCATCGGAGTGAGATACTCGAGCACGCCGTACATGACGGGTTTTTCCTCGCCGACGCTGAGGCCGCCGATGGCGTATCCGTCAAAACCGAGGTCGAGGGTTCGTTCGAGACTCTCTTTTCGCAATTCCAGATGCCCGGCTCCTTGTATGATGCCGAACAGCGCCTGACTGCCTGACAGGTCGGTACCACCTTCGTCGTCGGATGGTACTAACTGTGATCCAGCATCCATTCCTGACGCCTGTAGATCGTCGAACCTCAACTTCGACCGTCTCGCCCACCGCGCGGTAAGCTCCAGACTTTGGCGCGTTATGTCCTCGCCGGCGTCACCCGGCGGACATTCATCAAAAACCATTACGATATCGGACCCGAGTGCGGCCTGGATCTCCATTGAAATCTCAGGCGAAAGAAAACGTCTGCTCCCGTCGATGTGCGAACGAAACTCGACACCTTCTTCGGTGAGCTTGCGGAGATCGGTCAGCGAGAATACCTGGAATCCGCCCGAGTCCGTCAAGAGCGAACGGTTCCACGACGAGAACTTGTGAAGTCCGCCGAGCTTTCGAATCAGTTCCGGTCCGGGTCGGAGGAAGAGATGATATGTATTTGCGAGAATGATCCGCGCATCCAATTCGTCTTCGAGCCACTCAAAGCGTAAGCCTTTGACTGCGGCCTGTGTTCCTACCGGCATAAAAACAGGCGTCTCGATCATCGAACGCCTTGTCCGAAGAGTACCGGATCTCGCCGCACCGTCGGTCGCGGTAACTTTCCAGTTGATTGGCTGCATTGATGTAGCAATTACGAACTACGGCTTCCGACCGATCAGGGCCCAAATATTTGACGACCCGACACCGGTCTCACTTACTATCCGGCCGTTCTCATCAACGACGACTGCCGACGGAGTTCCGTACATCCCAAACTCTGCGGCCGTCTTATAACCCGCATCCAAAACTATCGGAGCGTTCAACACGACATTCTTATGGTCTTCCGGAGATCCTTCGGAAAAGACAATGAGCTCCGGATCGTCCGCAGTGCGCGACTCGTACCAGTTGCGCAGATCGTTCATCATCGCCGTACAGTGCGGGCAAGTTAAGCTCCAAAACACTGCTAGTGTCCGCTTTCCCTTGAAGTCACCAGCCGTGATCCGGTTTCCATCGAGATCGTTAAGCGAAAAATCCGGCATAGGTTCGCCGATCTTCGGCTGCCGTCCGCCATTAGTTGCGTCGCCAACGAAATAAAGATTTTCATCCGTCAGGTCCGCCGCGCGAACTAGGTCGATCAGGTCCCTGATCGCCGCATCGCCTGCTGCCAATTGGCTGCCGATCGTCCCATCTGCGCGAACGAACATCGCCGTCGGCGTCCATCGTGCCCGGACCGCATCGGCGAATTCCCTTTTCTTCTGCAGGATGATCTCGTCCGCAAACACGCCGGAAAACTTTTCTCTATTCGCCTCGGCGGAACCGTTGCTCACAAAGACAAAATTTACCCGCTCGCCGAGCTCGGCTTCCCAACCCTCCATGTCGGGCAACAACGCCTGGCATGGGTCACAAGTCGGGCTCACAAACAAGAAAATCGCGGGTCGGCCGTTCTTGAATACTTCGCTCAGACGGACGGCTGCATTGGAGCTGGTGGTTAAATCGAGATCCGGAATCGGCGATCCGATAGGCAGTCCGTCCTGCGGATGCCCGGCTTCGCTGCGTTCGAGCGGGACGCCTTCTCGCGAGATCAGCTCAAGCAGTTCCAGTCGTCTGAGGATCAGAGTTTGATTGTCGAGGACTCTTTTCAAAAAGAACAACGCCGCGGAAGTAATCGCGACGATAAGAAGTATAAGTATCAATTGCATCGCATCCGAATTGGCATCTCCGAGACTGAGCCCCTGACCATCGCGACCCTGGGCAACGAGAAATAAAGCAAGCAAGGAGAAAATTATATTGCGGACCAGCGATTTCCGGCCGACCGGTTCGCTGTGGATCTGACCAAAGCAGTGACAGTCCGGTGCACGTCCTTGCGCAAGCTGCCAGATCATTCCCGCGGTAAAGGTCAGGAGCAGGATCAATCCGCCGAGTGCCCCAACCCACGCCATCGAGGTGAAGAGGAAGCATAGGGCGAACACGATCTCGGCAAATGGAAGTGCTATCGCGAGCGGCTTCGCTAACTCGTCCGGCGTCCCAAAATCCTTGACCGCCTTCTCCGAACCTTTGAGGTCGAGAAACTTACCGATCGCAGCCAAGGCGAATACGGCGAACAGGATGAGGCGGATTATTAGTAGGAAAGATTCCATGTTGAAAAAGGTAATGGTAGGTGGTGAGTTCGTGTTTACCGATTACTAATCACCTCTTGCCTACAGGCTTGTTCATCTTATGTTTTTCCTTTAGCCGGATAGGAGTCGCGAAAAACTCGAATGCCTCACGGAGTTTGTTCTCGACGTAGCGGGAATATGAAAAGTGTAATCCCGCTTTGTTTCCGCCCGAGGTGAAGAGGACAAACAATGGCGGACGCAAGCCGCCTTGGGTGATGTATTGAACTTTCAACCGCGAGACACCGCCCTTGACGGGTGCCGGTGCCGTTCCGCCTTTTGGTTGGGAGATTTTTTCCTCGAAAAACTTGTTGAGCTGGGCCGTAGGAACACGGAAATTCCGGGCCTTGTTCGCCTTTGCGACCAGCGGCAGGATATTCGTCACTCGTTGCCCCGTAAGTGCGGAGATAGTTACCATAGGCGCCCACTCGAGAAATTTCACATGCCTCCGGAGTTCGCGCTCGAATTCGTAGATAGTATTTGTCTCTTTCTCCTCGACCGCATCCCACTTGTTAACGGCTATGATCACGGAACAGCCTGAATCGACTGCATAACCGCCAATGTTTGCGTCTAGATGCGTTATGCCTTCAACCGCGTCAATTATCAATATCGCGACGTCCGCTCGTTCGAGTGCCTTACGCGCCATGATGACGGACATCTTCTCCGCCATCTCGTTCGTCTTCCCTTTACGCCGAATGCCGGCGGTATCGATCAGCAGATACTTCTGATCGTCGACCGTGAGATAAGTATCGATCGCATCGCGCGTCGTTCCCGGGATCGGCGAAACGATCACACGCTCCTCGCCGAGGATTTTATTCAGGAGCGACGATTTTCCGACATTCGGGCGGCCGATGATCGCGAGCCTGATCTCTTCAGGTTTTCCTTCATCTTCGTCTGCCCCAAACTCGAGCGAATCAAAAACTTTATCAAGGAGATCTCCAACCGAGGTCCCGTGCTCGGCCGACAACGGTGCGAGTTCAAAGCCGAACTGGTAAAACTCGCCGGCTTCGTCCTCGACCTTCCGCGACTCGCACTTGTTCGCCGCGATAAAGACCGGCTTGCCGATGTTCCGGAGATAGACAGAGATCTCTTCGTCGAGCGGCGTAACACCGGCTCGTGCGTCAACGACCCAGATAATAGCCTGTGACTTGTCGATCGCAAATCCTGCCTGTTTGAAAATGTTCGCCGGAATTATAGCTTCGTCGTCAGGAACGATACCGCCGGTGTCGACGAGTTCGAACCGCTTCGTTTTCCATTCGACCTCCCCGTAGATCCGGTCGCGGGTAATGCCCGGTTCGTCGCCGACGATGGACTTGCGCGATCCAGTCATGCGATTGAACAGGGTCGACTTGCCGACGTTCGGTCGGCCGATAATTGCTACGAGAGGTAATGCCATGTGCTAGTAAAGGATAGTAGAGTTTCCGACGGAATGCATTTCGAGCGCCGGTGAAGAGAAAGAGAGGCCGCGAGGGGCTCCCGATAAAAACCTATCGACCGCGTTTTTTCCCGTGGCGCATCGCGAGCGGTTAAAACGAAAAAGCCTCGCCCGATTAACGAGCGAGGCTGAGTTTGTAGATCGGAAGGACTTTAGTACCTCACGACGTTGAGAATAGCTCCTACGATCGCGCCGAGGATCTGGTACTTACCATTCGAATACTGTCCGTACTCGTTTTGACCGTAGTATCCATCCTCGTAGCCCCGTTGGAAGCCTTCGCGGAAATAGTGACTATACTCGTCCATTCCAACGTAATACGAATCGTATCCGTAGCTCGCGTCCTGGTAACCGTACGAGTTCTGATAGTTGGAAACCCATCTATCCTGACGATCAGCCTGTCCGGCATAGAAGCCTTCTTCGTACCCGCGATTGACCGCGTTTTGAAGCATCTGAGCACCGTACTGACTGGTGTAGTAGTAATTGCCGCCGCGATTGTACCGGTAATTATTAATCAGACTGTTGTAGTACTGAGCCTGCTGTAGACGCAGTTGATCCTGACGTATCCGATTCCAGTACCGCTGCTGATAACGGAGGTACGACTGACGGCGATCGCGTTGAAGTGTCAGCTGTCGCTGTCTTTCCAGAGCCTGCCAGTTACTCCAGCGGCTATTGTATTGCTGCCAACGCTGCTGCCGAAGAACCTGCTGCTGTTGACGATTGTAAGTCTGGTACTGACCATTGCCGTCCCATGTTCCGGTGTTCCGGTCACGGATCGTGCGCCGGTTCTGTTGCTGCTGTAAAACCTGCTGCTGCTGCTGACGACGAGCCTCTTCCTGCTGTTTCGACCAGGTATTCTGATCTACCTGCTGTTGCTGGCGGCGGCGTTCTACCTGCTGCTGTTGCTGCCAAACCTGCTGCTGTTGCTCGGTCTGCTGCTGCTGTTGCTGTTGCTGGATTTGACGTCGGCGATCCTGCTGCTGCACTACCTGCTGCTGCTGCTGCTGCTGACGCTGATCCTGTATCTGGCGACGCTGCTGCTGCTGAAGCGTAACTTGCTGCTGCTGTTCCTGCTGCACCTGGCGGCGCTGCTGTTGTTGAGCCCAGACCTGTTGTTGCTGCTGGTCCTGGCGTTGCTCCTGCACCTGACGACGTTGCTGAACCTGTTGTTGTTGGGCCTGCTGTTGAGCCGCCCGCTGAGCTTCACGCTGCTGACGGATCTGCTCCTGCTGAGCCGCACGTTGTGCGTTTCGCTGCTGAGCTTCGGCCGCCTGCTGATTCTCCTGAGCCTGCTTCGTATCAGCCTGCTCCGTCTGGTCTGCCGGCTGTTCCTTCCGATCACGGCCACGTCCGCGATTTTGTTGAGCGTTCGCTTCCAAGGTTAGACCAAACAACAAGCCAACGGCCAAAAGCGACGTTAAGCTAATTTGTTGTAGATATTTTAATTTCATTTTGTTCCCCTTTCTCGAAAACGTACCCGGACAGAATCCGGTCTTGCCTAGATATTTAGCAATCACCGTTCCAGTTGATGTCGAGTAAGTACTGCAACAATTAGCGAACGGAAGGACCGAAACGAAGCACCTTTTCGTGTGAGCGTTTACTCCAAAAAGCGAGATGTATCAAGGCGGGCCGCCCTTGGCGTCGAGATAGATCTATCGTGCCTTTTCGAATTCGTACGCAATGCGAACGTTCAACTGGCCATTTACGATGTCGTGCGTAAAGCCCGTCGCCTTCATGCGGAGACCGTTAGAGTTTTGCAGCGGCAGCATGAAAGATACTTTATCCGTTCGGATAAGTTCGATCGGGTTGATCTTCTTGTCGATCGAGCTCTGGATCATCTTCGCGATAAGTGCACTTCCGACTCCGCCGCTACCACTTAGCGAGACATTGTGAACTCTTGCCCGTGCGATCAGTCGCTGTCCCGCTTGATCGAATTCAAGCTCCACCGTCGTCTCCGCCCATCCGGCAAATGGTACACAGCCGATAAACGGCGGATTATAACTTCCCGAAAACGCGAGCGGAGCCAGGATTTGACCATTACGAAACCGAACCGCCGTCCTTACACCCTCACTCTCCCGCATCAGCTTTATCGACTCGGCGCACGTCGTACGCTCGGGCACAAAAGCATTGGCCATCGGCCTACGCTGCGTCGTCGTGCTCAGCTTGAATTCGGGCGGAGCGGCATGTTGAAAAACGGCATCGAGAAGCGCGTCAAAAAACTGCTCGCCAAAACTTATCGTTATCTCGGTTTTTTGTGCGGAGACGCTCAAGACGGGGAGTAAAAGACAGGAGATCAAAAGAACTCTTTTTAGTACCTTCATAACTTATTCTCTGATTGCCTAGTAGCGGGGGTAAGATGCTTTCAGCGTCGCCACGTGTTGTTCGGGATGATCCTACAGACCGCTCTTCACAACGTCATGCAGGCGCAAAAGGCCCACACAATTTCCACTTTCATCTACGACCGGCAGTACGGAGATCTGTGAGTCGCGATTCTCCATTAATTTAAGTGCATCGTACGCCAGCATGTCCGGTGATGCGGCCACCGGAGAACTCGTCATCATCTGATCGGCACGCAGCTTCGACAGATCGTCGCCATTGGTGCGCTCGATCGTCCGGCGGAGATCGCCATCGGTTACTATCCCGGTCAGTCGGTTATTGCGGTCGACAACGTTAACCGCTCCCAGAGCGAATTGGGAGATAGCTTTTACAACGTCTATCCAATTCGCCTCGGGTGCTACGTCCGGGCTCTCGTGCATAAGGTCCCGCACTTTCATTGTGAGCCTTTTGCCGAGCCGGCCGGCAGGATGATTCGCCGCGAACTCCTCAGCCGTCAGCCCGCGCGATCCCATCACTGCCATTGCCAATGCGTCACCGATAGCAAGTGCGACGGTTGTCGAGGTTGTCGGAGCAAGATTCAAGGGGCAAGCTTCTTTGTCGACCGAAGCATCGATCACGACATCTGCCTTCCTGGCTAGTGTTGAGTTTGTGTTTCCGACGATCGCTATCAGTGCGACCTCTTTCTGAGTGAACGCGGGTAGCAGCGCGATGATCTCGTCGGTTTCACCCGAATTACTAAGAGCGATCACGACGTCCCGAGACGTAATGATGCCGAGCCCTCCGTGCATCAAGTCCGACGGATGAACAAAGATGGCGACCGTCCCAGTGCTCGTCAGCGTCTGCGCGATCTTCTGCGCGATCACACCGGATTTTCCGACACCGGTGATAACTATTTTATCGCTGCATTCGGATATGAGATCGATGGCTCGCTCGACGCTCTCCGCGTCGAGCCTGTCGGCTGCACGCTCGATTGCCGAGGCTTCAAGCCTCAATAAGTCCACGACTTTCGAAAAGTGATCCGCCACGATTTGGAATTTTGGGACTTTGCCAATAATTTATCAAGGCAGGCAGTATTCGTAGTTCGATCTCGCCCCGAAGTCTCACAGTCTCATTCGACAGATAAATGAAAGCAATCAACTGCACCCAGTGCGGAGCGACGATAAACGATGTTTCTACGACTCGAATCCTGACACACACTTTTCGGGTCCTGACAGATTAGCTCTTCGGCGATGGAAAAGGAATGAAAACATCGGCAACTATACGCCATCTACCGCCGCGTAAACGCCAGACTTGTACGAAGCTTCCTCGCTGTTGTTCGACACCCTTTCTGTCGGTGAGAGCGTAGCTGCTGTAGACGTACGCAAGTTCGCCGGCTTCGATAAACGACTTGCGCTTCGCAAACTTAACCGGCAATTCCTGATCGTCGAGAAAGTCGAGCGCCGCGTTGCGACCGACAAACGGCAACTTTCCGTCGCGAAATAGATAGATATCTTCCGCGGCATACACTCGATACGCTTTTGCTGCACCACGATTCGCCACCATCTCATAAAATCCCAGCGATGAATCGGCGGCGAACGTATTCTTCGCATTAGTCTCTGCCGGCGGTGCCGATCCCGGTTTCCATTCGGCTTCGATCATTGCCGGTTTTTCGTGATTGATTCCGGTGTCTAGAGCCGCAAGATACTCGCCGTTTGGTTGACGCGTCCAAACCGTTAGATAGTGCCCGTGTATCTCGGCCGCATCTGTTTTTCCATTTGCCCGGAAGACGGAATTACCAATGCTG
>JBKJOR010000069.1:0-5864 GCA_046595575.1 Pyrinomonadaceae bacterium
ATTCCATAGCGCGGCAGGTATCGGGGCACTATGGAATGGCGCCGGACTGGGCAAAAGCGACGAGACCTCTTGTGCTGATCTTTACTGGGATCTGCTTCCTAGTCACGATTTTGTTTAAGGCAGAGGTTGATGCGCAAGCCGGCGCGTACGCGACGGGCGTTTTGGTGTTGATGACTTCTGCTGCCGTCGCGGTGACGATATCTTCCCGTCGACGTAAGGAGCGGTTGTGGATACTTTATCTCCTGATCGCGCTCGTATTCATCTATACCACCATCTTTAACATCTTCCAGCAGCCGAGCGGTATAAAGATCGCCTCGCTATTTATTTTCGGGATCATTGCAGCTTCGTTCATCTCACGGGCACTTCGGACTACCGAGATCCGTGTCGGTAAGATCGAGTTCGACGCAAAGGCGCAAGAGTTCATCGACGAGGCTGCCGAAGGTGATATTCGCATCGTCACTAACCGGCGGGAAATCGGTAACGTCGGCGAGTATCGCTTTAAGGAGCACGAGAAAAGGATCGACAACCACATCCCCGCGACTGATCCAGTGCTCTTTTACGAGATTGATCTCGGCGACGCTTCGGAGTTTACCGGCGGGCTGCAGATCCGCGGTGTAGATGTCGACGGGTATAAGATACTCCGGACCGAGTCGCCGGCAGTCCCGAACGCTATCGCCGCGCTTCTGCTTCACTTGCGCGATAAGACGGGAAAGATCCCGCACGTGTACTTCGGCTGGAGCGAGGGAAATCCCATCATGTACCTGGCGAGGTACATCCTGTTTGGCGAAGGTGATACGGCGCCGGTCACGCGTGAGATCTTACGTCAGGCAGAACCTGATCCTGAGATGCGGCCGAATGTTCACGTTGGGGGATAGGGGAAGTGGAAAGTGGAAAGTGGAAAGTAGAAAGTGGAGAACATCTGCTCACTTTCCACTTTCCACTTTCCACTTTCCACTTTCCACTTTCAGTCATCCTTGCCCGTTTCCGTTCAAGATCGACGGATTCATTTCGAGGAAACAAGAGCGGCAGTATACAGGACGGCCCTGAGAGGGGTAGAAAGGCACGGTCGTTGTCTCGTTACACTTGGCGCAGTTTACGGCAACTTCGATTCTCTGTCTCACACCTGAGGCCTGAGCCGAAGCGATCGCGGCAAGCCGTTCATTCTTGGCCTGCTTACACTCCTTACATCGCTTCGGAGGATTCTGTAATTTTTTATCTCGGAAGAACGCCTGCTCACCTACGGTCCAGGTGAAGGTAGTACCACAGTCGATGCAAACTATCGGTTTGTCGTCAAATTCGGCAACGTCTGTGAGTTGCGACGTCGGGTTAGCTTCCGTCTCTGTCAATTCGTTTTCGGACATTGCGGAACCCTCCTTGTAGTGTCGATTCGTTGGCGTGTGACCCGATTCCGCCTTCGCTGCGTTCCAACGCGATGTCGGATTCAAAACTCGAAATACAAAGGACTCTATAGTAAATTCTATTGTAGAGATTTACTCTGAAGTCCGACGCCGTTTTGTTCGGGGTGCGATTCCGACCTTATTACTATCAGAATGCACTGTCAAGCTTGGCACGTGCTGAATTATATACCATTCACCGCAGGTTTATAAAGCAATTATGAGGGTTCTAGTAATCGGTTCAGGCGGGCGCGAGCACGCGATCTGCTACTCGTTCGCACGGAGTTCGCGTCTCGACCGGCTCTATTGCGCACCCGGGAATGCAGGGATCGGGCAGGTCGCCGAGTGTGTCGCGATCAACCCGGAAGACGTGGGAGAGCTCGCAGACTTCGCAATCCGCGAGCAGATCGATCTGACCTTCGTGGGCGGAGAGGTGCCGCTAGCGCTCGGCGTTGTGGACGAATTCGAGAGCCGCGGTCTACGGATCGTGGGTGCCTCGAAAGCTGCGGCGCGTCTTGAAGCGAGCAAGTCATTCGCAAAGGACTTTATGGCGCGCCATGCAATTGCAACGGCGAATTATCACACCGCGTACTCCCCGGCCGAAGCGATCGAGACATTGCAATCCGGCCACTTCGGTTCCGAGTCGGGGCCTGTTGTCGTTAAGGCAGACGGGCTCGCTGCCGGAAAGGGAGTTATCGTTGCACGCGACCGGGCGGAAGCGATCGCTGCATGTACCGAACTTGCAGCGCTGGTAGGTAGTGAGGCTGCGGAGAAGATCGTCCTCGAGGAGTTTCTTGAGGGTAGGGAGGTGTCGCTGCTTATGTTTGTGGACGGCCGCGACTACGCACTTATGCCGCCCGTTCGCGATCACAAACGCATCGGCGAAGGCGATACGGGTCCGAACACAGGCGGAATGGGAACGATCACCGACGCTGGCCTCCTGTCACCAGAGCAAACACAGCGGATAATCAATGACATCATCGATCCGACTCTGGCCGGGTGTATTGAAGAAGGATTTCCATTCCGAGGGATCCTGTTTCTCGGTCTAATGATGACCGGCGAGAGTGCGATTCCGACAGTGCGCGACGACGCGGAGCCGCAGACGTACGTTGCGACGACTCCAAAACTCCTCGAATACAATGTCCGCTTCGGCGATCCTGAAACGCAGGCGATCCTCGTCCGACTCGAAAGCGACTTCGTCGAAATTTGCGAGGCAATGCTCGATGAAAAACTGGCAGAGACGCAGATCAAGTGGAGCGAGGGCAACTCTGCTTGCGTCGTCCTCGCCGCCAAAGGTTATCCGCAGAAAGCGAGCACGGGTGACAGGATCCATGGATTGGAGTCCGCGGCGATGGTTGAGAACGTCATCACCTTTCATGCGGGAACCGCGAAAGACGAAGGCGAGAGCTTGCCGTCTGATTCATCCTTCGTTACCGCCGGGGGACGTGTGCTGGGTGTGACCGCGACGGGCGAAACCCTCGACGGGGCGCTGCGAACAGCTTATTCGGCGGTCGAAAAGATCTCGTGGTCAGGCATGCAGTATCGTCGCGACATTGGAGTATAAGACGTCCATAACGACTAAAAATGAACCCTACTGTCAATGAACTAAAAGTGTATGTGCCGGCAAAGGACTTCGAACTCTCAAAGAAGTTTTACACGGCGCTTGGATTCGACCTTACGGAGGCGTGGGGCGGCAACGTCGACTGCCGTCTGGGGCCGACGATGTTTCGACTGCAGAATTATTACGTCGAAGACTGGGCGAACAACTTTATGCTCCAGTTCCAGGTCAACGACGCCCGAGGCTGGTACGAGTTCGTAAAACCGATAATCGCCTCTGGTAATTACGCCCCGGCTCAAGTCACTCCACCGTCAACGCACGACGGAGCGCTCATCACACACGTCCACGACCCAAGCGGCGTCCTCCTGATCTTCATTGAATGAGCAAAAAGCGCTCCGTGCAAATTCCTACGTGGCTGATCCAGAAAATCGTGTTCGATGAAGTATGTTGCTCGGTCCTCGGTACCCTTCCCACACCTATCAAACGACGCCAACGAAATGGCCTGCTTCACTGCTTCGCGCCGAGCCGGAATGTTACACCTGCGCTCAACGTTAAGGGATAGCCAGGCGTCGCGTGGATCCGTGAGGCAGGAGCGCACGTCCCGCAGGTTTGCGACTCAAAGTAATTCTGTGTCTCGAAATATTTTTTGTTAAGCACGTTGTCGACCGCAAAATTTAGGTCCACCCACTTCCTGAGACGCTTCGAAACGGCAAGGTCGACGATATCATTACCGCTCGCAAGCAAGTCTTTATCATCGGCGTCTAGTCTGTAGTTTGAGATATGCCGCCAATTGAGCGACGCGTTGAATCCCCAAATCTCCGAGAGCACCAATCCTGCATTTGCGACGAAATGCGGAGCGCTATCGACAATCACTCGCCGACCGTCTGACCTAAATTCGCCCGGGTAAAATGCCTTGATTACTTGCGTCAATCCCCCATTAAAACTGAGCGCCGTCGTTAGCTTGATGGTCGTCCTCGCTTCGACGCCGTATGAACGCGAGCGGCCCGCAAGGTCGATGCTGCCGTCATCGGGAATGTAAACCTGTTCGTTCGACCGATCGATCAGAAAGGAGCTTAGTGTAAAGGACAGGCGGCTGGCGTTATACGACGAACCGAGCTGATAAAAATCGGTTGTCGAAAGTTTCGGCGCGTCGGGGTTTCGCGCAATCCCGCGAGCGTCCTGCGAGGAGATACCGCGTCCGTAATTCGCATAGAATGTCAGCGGAATTGTATCGAACGGCGATACGGCAACGGCGAGCTTCGGCTGAAACTTGCCCTGCGAGCTCTTTCCAACAAGCTCGCGACGTTCGTCGCTCAGTTCAAACCCGTTCACATCGAAAGTGAAGTGATCAAAACGGAGTCCGGCCTCAAGCCGCAGATGCCCGTCAAAGAAATTAAAGCTGTTTTGAATGTAACCGGCATAGTTGTTCACGTTCGCGTTCGCCGAAGTGAGAAGAACGTTCGGGTTCACGTCGTTGCCGGGAAGATACTTACGGTTCGGGTTGCGTGCGACCGTCGGATAGAGTCCGACGTTTATCTGATTGAAATGGAAGTTCGCTCCAGCCGTAAACAACGCTGTCGTTCCAAAGAATTTGTACGGTTGTAGATATTGGAAGTTTGCTCCCTCCTGCAGTCGAGAATCATGCTGTTGTATCTCGTCCCCGTAAGTGGGATCGGCGAGGAAGAATGTGAAGTTTGAGAAAAGGTCGAATAACGAACGTCCTATAAATGCGTCGGCTTTGAAGTTCGCGCCGCTTTTAAGTTCCCTGCGATAATAACCTGCGACGGTACCCGACCTTACTTTTCCTCCATTTTCCGGATCGATAAAGCCGAACCGATCCAGTTCACCATTTGCGACGAGGTCGAGAGGGATTTGGCCTGACGATGTGAACTCGTTCCTGCCTCCGTTTACCTTGAGACCGACGGATTGGCCTTCGCCTAGCTTGTATGTGACATTGCCGGATAGATTATCTCGTCGGTAACGAAGCGGATTCTGGAACGGACCATCGCTGTAGCTCGGTTCATAAGCGATAAAAGCATCAACGTCCTTCCACTTCGGTGAGTACGCAAAGAATCCTCGAACCGTATTGAACGATCCTCCTTGAATGCGCGCCGTGAAGATTTGCGGCAGAGATTCCTTCTGTCGAATGTGAACTACGCCCAAGCCCGAAAAATCGCCGTAAGCCGCCGAAAACGGCCCGTTTATGATCGTCACGTCTTCGACAAGCTCCGGTGACAGCGATTTCAACGAACCCAGGTAGCCTTGCCCGTGACCCTGCGTCGCCTGATTCTGCTGAACATCGTCGACCAGGATTTTTAAACCGCCGCTGACGCCGCCGTGGTCAAGGTTAAAACCGAATCTCCTAACCTCGAGCGATTTGCCGCCGCCTTCGTGTTGACCCGCGTTGATACCGGCGTTCAGACTTTGTATGAGCTGGTCGTCTCGTCCAAAGAGTGTGTTCTTGTAAAGCGTATCGTTGCGGAATTCGACATCGGGCGTCAGCGTATCGGCCTGGATCGTGACGTTTTCGGTCAAGGGCGGCACGACGTAAGTCACTTTCACGCGAAGATCTGTGGTCTTCTCAATTGCCGCGAAACTAAGGGTTACCGGCGCAATATTCTTTCCCGAAAAGGTGACACTGATCGCATCAGCCGGAATACTGGTCGAAAACCTCCCCTCGCCATCGGTCGTCGCAACGAGTTTTCCGCCACCGGACTGAATCGCGATCTCGACATTCGGAACTAGTTCAAACTGCGGGGTGACGACAACGCCCGACAAGACGCGCGTACTCTGAGCAAGGCCCGAGGTCGCCAGAAAGGCAAGCAATAGAATCAGTCGAACGTTAGAAAGCAGTGTATTTATCATGCGCAAATCACAATCGTCACCCAGTTTATTCGACTGAAAGCGACGAT
>JBKJOR010000087.1:0-6344 GCA_046595575.1 Pyrinomonadaceae bacterium
GGGAAGACTACCAAGCGCCGGTGATGTATGAACGGACCGACAGCTGGTTTATCACGATCGCGCCGCTTGAACGTCCGACACTGGCGATCTCGGTTGTCGTCGAAGGCGGGGGATACGGGTCTCGCACGGCGGCCCCGATCGCTGCCAATGTGATCTTAAAAGCACGTGAGCTGGGGCTGCTGGGCGATCAATACAAGCCGAAGGCCCAACCTATTAAGCCGGTCGTGAAAAAACCTGTGCGGAAACGACAGTAGTTTCGTACCGAGCGCTTCGAGATCGCGAATCTCTTCAAAGGCGATAAGGAAAGTAGACGAAAAGACACGAAATATAGATCAAGCATTGAAAAACCGCACATCATCACATTTCTTCATACTCGTACTTATCGTTCTCCTGACGGCGATCTCGCACTATTCCATTTACTACGGCGGTCTCATTCGCGGTTTCGAAACTGCCTGGATCACTGCCGTACGAAATATAGGACTTCTCGGCCTTCTGGCAGTCCTGCCGATCTTTCTGAAACGATTCGTAGGCTATCAAGGTAACTGGACGCTTTACACTACCGCGATCCTACTCTTCTCGATCGGACTCACTGTTCAGTATCGATTGTTCAGCGATCCGGAATATATCTCACGACGAGATAAGGCCGAAGCTCGGCAACAGAAGATAAAAGCACTCCAGCTGCATTACATTCAGGAAAATTACACCGCAGAGAAGAAACAGATAATGGGGCTGCCACCGACTCCCCCATCGCCGGTGGATCTCTCGACGGAAACTCCTCGACCGTCAGAAGAAACAACCTGGGGCGTCCTACTATCGGGAAAGACCGTCAATCCACTGCTTGGAATTCTCGGATTGATCGCAGCGCTTATACTGATCCGACGGGGAAAGATCCTGGAGATTTTGCAGCAGAACGGATTCTTGATCGTTCTGCTTGCACTGGTACCGCTGATCCTAGCGGCCATTACCTCTCGGGCCGGAAAATTTAGCGGGAATCTCACACCGTGGGAGCTCGCTAAGATACCGTTTCTTGTTGGCTTTGCGGCGGTACTTGCTGTGCTCTACAAGAATCTTGCACGAACCTACTGGGGGCTGCCGCGCGCTAAGGACGTCGTGCCACTAGTCTTTATGGCTGTACTTCCCTTCGTACCGTTTTTTGTTCTGAAAGATTTCGGGCAGATGATGGTTTTCAGCGGAGTGTACGCGACGCTTTATCTGATCGCGGTCCGTCGGTTTTCGCAGCGATTCGTTCTCGTAGGAAGTGTGCTTCTGCTCGTCGGGATCTTGGTAGTCGGAGCTCTCCCTGAAAAAACGCAAAGTAGCATACCTCTTCTCCCGACACTCGCGAAGCCGGTCAAGCAGGTTCTGCCTGACCGGATCCAACAGCGCTTCCATCTATGGCTTGACGGATTCAACCCGCCAACACCCGAAACCTCATGGTGGAAAGAAGACTATGACGACTATTACAAGCGGCTCGTCGAGAAGGATCCTGCACTGCCGCAAATGCTCGCCGAAGACCCGGATCTGCAGAAGACGATCAACGTGGACGCGTGGTTCGACGTCCTCGCCTTCCAGCCCGCACAAGCGACATTTGGCCTGGCATCCGGCGGAACGACCGGTCGGGGTTTGGGTCTCGGATACCCGGAATTGATTCCCGTAGCTGACTCGGATTACATCTTCGCAGCGCTCGCAGAAGAACTTGGACTTTTTGGGGGTTTGTTGGTAACCTTTGCGCTAATCGTGCTGGTAAGCGCAGGTGTTCGAACGGCTTTGGACTCGCGCGACATGTTCAGTAAGCTTTGCTCTATCGGGCTCGCCGCGTTTATCGGATTTCAAGCTCTGGTTAATATTGGTGGAATTACGCGGGCCCTCCCCATGACAGGAATCACATTGCCATTCGTGAGTCACGGCGGATTCTCGTTGATCACGAGCTTTGTGATGCTCGGTATGCTGATGGCTTTCTCGCATCGTAACGCTGTCGATCGGCGTCAGGCCGAACTTGATGTTCTGCCTTAACGATTACAACTCGCTCCCGTTATTTCGGTCGCCCGGTGCTCATAGATGGACAATAACTTTAACATTACATCCGCCGCGGTTTCGGACCGCGGCCTAAGCGAAAAGCGTCCTGAGAACGAAGATTCGTTTCTCGTCCTCGAAGAACGCGGGGTTTACGCCGTTGCCGACGGCGTCGGCGGTGCTCAGGCGGGCGACGTAGCTTCGCAGATGGCAATGGAAATACTCGGCGAGGCATTCATCAACCTGAACGCCGATCTTGATGCGGAGGATGTAATGCGGGCCGCGATCGAACGTGCGAACTCTGCGATCCATCAAATGGCGACGGATCTCCCGCAACTTGCATCTATGGCCACGACCATAGTTGCCCTTCATGTCTATGGAAATATCGCGACCATCGGGCATGTCGGCGACTCCCGCGCATACCGGCTCGATCATGCGGGCACTCTACGCCGGGAGACCGATGACCATTCGGTCGTCGAAGAGGAAGTGCGGGCGGGGAGAATGACGCCGGACCAAGCTGTAAACCATCCGAGCAAGAATGTAATAAGCCGCGCGCTTGGTGCGGAGGTCGATGTCGAAATAGATTTGCGAACGGTAATGGTAGAGCCGGGTACAACCTTCCTACTGTGCTCGGACGGTGTCACACGTCATATTAGCGATGGCGAAATAAGCGAGATCCTTTCGGGCAAATCTGATCCGTCCGAGATCTGCGGGCGAATAAAGGAGACCTGCTACGAGCGCGGTGCTGAAGACAATCTGACCGCGGTCGTAATACGCGTCGCCGTCGAACCCGTCAAAGAGTTCTCGGCATCGGCCGCAGCCGACGGAGAGTCCGAAGAAGCTACGATAGCCAGTGTTCGCTCGCCGTTTGACAGCAAGGTGGCCGACGGCAATGAACAAGACGACAACGCCGGTGGGGATTTTTCGACAGGCGAGACGATTCAGATCGAAGAACTCGACGACCAGTCCTACCTAATGGACAACGAGAATGACGAGGTCCTGGAAGATGCCCCGAAGCCGGGCTCTAAGGACTACTCTTCGTCTAGTGTGATAGTTCCCGCACGACAACCTGAGTCCGAGCAGAAAACTCTGCCCGTCGAGTACGCGACCCCGGCTATTGACGAGTCGTCCCCGGGAATGGCTTCTAAATTATTATCGGCTGTAGTATTCATTTTGTTGGGAGGAATTCTGGGTGCTGCCGGCTATTCTTTCTGGGTCCAATCACAGCCAGAACCAGAACCGGCAGTTCAGACGCCGGCACTAACCGACATGAAGAGTAATAATATCTCACTCACGGCTTTCGAAGATGGGCGACGTGAAGTAGACCGGGACCCGAATGCGTACGTTAACGCCAATGCCGCAAGTTTGCAGACGGCGGAAGATCATTTCCTTATGGGTCGAGCGTTTATGTTGACGGGCAAGTACTGGGAAGCAAAACGAGCGTTCAATGAGGCTCGGAGCCGGCTTGCGTCGGCCGATCCGAAGAATGCAAAGACCATGGCGATGGAGGTCTCGATGGCCCTGGCAATAATCGAAAGCCCTCAGGCGACGGAATCCTTTACAAGGGACGCGGCGACCGCTGCTATCTCGACGGCTCCGGTGAATGCGAACACTAGTTCCATTACGAATTCGAATTCGAATATGAGTTCGAATATGGCATTGCCCGTCCGCTAGAGAGAAGATCGCTGGCGCCTTGCCTCGAATAAAACAACACCGCACGCTACGGCCAAATTCAAACTTTCAACCTCCGGCTCCATCGGGATCACGACGAGCTCCGCGATGCGTTCAAGCTCAGCAACTGTCAATCCGTGTGCCTCGGAACCTATCACCAGCATTGTTGGGCGTCTCCAGTTGAACTCGGTGTAGGGCAGATTCGCTGTGACGTCCGTGCCGATTACGCAAAGACCGTTACGCTCCGCGAATGCGAGAGTCGCCTCGAAAGTAGCATCGGAAACAATCGGCAGGCGGAAGCTTGAACCCATAGCTGACCGAAGAGCTTTCGCCGAAAAGGCATCCGCCGACCCACTTGAAACTATCACGCCATCTACCCCTGCGGCTTCTGCCGTTCGAATAACCGCACCGAGATTGGACGGATTGTTTATCCCGTGAAGAAACACTACGAACGGAATCGTAACGGATGACAGACTGCTAAAAAGTGTCTCGAACGTCGCCACCGGACGTTCGGCGATCGCGATGATCCCTTGCGAATTAACGGTGCCGCGAATCGACTGAAACGCCGGACCAGCGAGTTCATAAATAGATTCGCATTGTGCCGAGCCGATCAGGTCAACCAGTCTTGATCTAACGTCGCTATCAATAAACATGTCCCCGAGGGGGATGCCTGAACGAACAGCTTCCTCGACGAGCCGAACGCCTTCGACAAATATCTTTCCGGACTCCTTGCCATCGCGGATGCGTCGTGCCTCTTTCAGTCGATCATTATCGCGACTAGTAATTTTGCGAACTTCGTCCATTCGAGGTTAGTTTTATCATTCAGCGTTTCGAAATGCGAGGGTAAGGGATATTCCTCTTTGCAGCACCGATTGCACCGACTACGAATTACGCTAGAATATCGTAACGTAACTGCTGTCCTATGAAACCCGAATCGCGTCCGATGAACAAACTAGAACTACTTAAAGAAAAGTCTCGCCAAGCCGAACTAGGTGGTGGCCAGGAGAGATCGGAAAAGCAAAAGGCGGCTGGCAAGATGACCGCCCGCGAACGCATCGACTTTTTCCTCGATGAGGGTAGCTTTGAAGAGTTCGATAAATTTGTCGTCCATCGTTCGACGGATTTCGGCCTCGAGAACCAGAAGTACATGGGAGACGGAGTCGTCACCGGGCATGGCCTAGTCGACGGCCGTGAGATTTTTGTCTTCGCTCAGGACTTCACCGTGTTCGGTGGTTCGCTTTCGGAAACTCATGCGCAGAAGATCTGCAAGATAATGGACCTTGCGATGAAGACAGGTGCGCCGGTCGTCGGGCTGAACGACTCGGGAGGAGCCCGTATTCAGGAAGGGGTTGTGAGCCTTGGCGGCTACGCCGACATCTTTCTCCGAAACACTCTTGCGAGCGGAGTGATCCCACAGATCAGCTGCATTCTTGGTCCGTGCGCAGGTGGCGCAGTTTACTCGCCGGCGATCACAGACTTTAACGTCATGGTCAAGGACACTTCGTACATGTTCATTACAGGTCCGGACGTGATCAAGACCGTCACACACGAGGAAGTTACAAAGGATGAGTTGGGTGGCGCAATGACGCACAACTCGAAGTCGGGTGTTGCCCACTTCGCTGCAGACTCTGACGAGCACGCACTCAGGATAACTCGCGAGCTTCTTTCGTTTATGCCGTCGAACAATTTGGACGATCCACCGTTTGTCGCAACGAATGATCCGTCGGACAGGCTGGATCCGGGATTGAATACAGTCGTACCGGAATCTTCGAATCAGCCCTACGATATACGGGACGTTATCAAGCCGGTCGTTGACGATGCATACTTCTTCGAGGTGCAGGAACACTATGCCCCAAATATTATTATCGGCTTTGCGAGACTCGGTGGCACGTCGGTCGGTATTGTGGCGAATCAGCCGGCGTTTCTCGCTGGCGTCCTCGACATCGACGCGTCGGTGAAGGCCGCTCGCTTTGTGAGATTCTGCGATTGCTTTAATATCCCTTTGATAACTTTCGAGGACGTCCCCGGCTTTCTTCCGGGCGTCAACCAGGAGCACTTAGGAATAATCCGCCACGGAGCGAAGTTGCTTTACGCATTCGCCGAAGCCACAGTGCCGAAGATCACCGTGATTACGCGAAAGGCGTATGGCGGAGCTTACTGTGTTATGGCTTCCAAACATATCCGCACCGATATAAACTTTGCGTACCCAACGGCGGAGATCGCCGTGATGGGTGCCGAAGGCGCCGTCGGTATTTTGTATAGAAAAGAGTTGGCAGATGCGACAAACCCGGATGTGGACCGGCAAAGAATAGTGGACGAATTCAATGACAAGCTTGCAAACCCGTATATCGCAGCGGAGCGTGGTTTTATTGATGAGGTTATCGAGCCGGCCGCAACAAGACCGAAGCTGATCAGGGCTTTATCACTGCTCCGAAACAAACGCGACACAAATCCGGCGAAGAAACATGGCAATATCCCACTTTAGAATCAACGTGAAGGGTCGCGGGCAAGACAGTTAAATCGCTGCGGCAACTGAGCGGAGAATTTACTTTAAGATTCCGGAGAAGTTTCATGAGGGGTCGCCCCTGAGACAGTTAAACCACATCCGCAAGTCGGCTCCGTCGATTACTAAACTGATCAAACCGAATGAGCGAATTTCC
>JBKJOR010000172.1:0-6207 GCA_046595575.1 Pyrinomonadaceae bacterium
GTTGATTTCAACGCCGTCGGCCGATCCGATTACGTGGTCGTCAGAAATGTCGGCGGCGGTGCGAATGGTCAGGTACGCTGGTTTTATAATCTGAGCAGCGGCGGGCCAACAGTCGCATTCGACTGGGGTATAGCAACCGATTTCTTTTTACCTGAAGATTTCGATAACGATAACAAAGACGATTTCGCGGTATGGCGACCGGGTGCAGCAGGGACTGCAGCATTCTACATTCACAACAGTGCGACCAATACGGCTCGTGTTGAGGCATTTGGCCAAACTGGCGACGATCCGACGGTTGTTGATGATTACAACAATGACGGTTCGGCTGACCTTGCGGTCTACCGTTCTGGAGTAAACGCCGGTGACCCGAGCACTTGGTTTTATCGTGCTTCTCCTGGAGGTCCGGTCGCATATGTGCCTTGGGGTCAGAACGGGGACTCCCCTGCACCGGGCGACTATGATGGCGACGGAAGCAGCGATTTCGTAATTCAGCGAAATAACGGCGCCGGCCAGGCTCGTTTCTGGAGATTGTTTGCAAACGGCTCGACTGATTCGGTCGTGTTCGGTACCCCGACGGATGTGATCGTTCCAGGTGACTACGACGGCGACGGCAAGACCGATATTGCGGTGATCCGTGGCAGCGGCGGCCAAATCGTCTGGTTCTATGAACCAAGCAGTATTGCCGGAACCCAGGTTGTCCAGAATATATTCGGCCTGTCGGCTACAGACTTTCCGACTCAGGGCGATTATGACGGCGATGGCAGGACGGATATTGCAATCTGGCGGCCAAGTGCGACCTCGGGCGCATCTGCTTTTTGGATCCTGAATTCGTCGACGTCGTCCGCAGGGTCCTTTCCGTTCGGGGCCAACGGTGACTACTCGGTTGCAAATTACAACGTGCACTAGTCTTTCCGGACTGGTCATCTTCCGAAAAGGCTGCGGCTTCAAAACCGCAGCCTTTTTTAATGTTTTGAAAACGTTAGATGGTTAACGTAAAGTAATTTGTTGATTTAGAGCCCCAATATGAAAGCGATGATTCTGGCCGCCGGGTTTGGAACGCGGCTGTTTCCATTAACGATCGACCGGACCAAACCTGCGATCCCTTTTCTGGGGAAACCTCTTGTTGGGTACGTCGCAGAATATGTCGCGAGCTTCGGGTTCAAGGACGTTATCGTTAACCTTCATCATCAGCCGGATTCTGTTCGACGAGCACTCGGCGACGGAAAAGACTTCGGCGTAAAGATCCATTACACGGTCGAAGAGCCGAATATCCTCGGTACCGCCGGTGCGCTGGATAACGCGAAAGAACTTCTCAAGGACGAGCCATTCCTCATCGTTAACGGAAAGATCATCAGCGATATCGACATCGCTGCCGCGGTCGATACGCACAAGAGATCAGGTGCTTTGGCGACGATGGTCCTGAAACCTAATGTCAAAAGAGAGCGGTTTACGGTAGTCGAAACGAGTGATGGGTGCGTTACGGCGTTCGGTGATATGGCGAAGCCGCTTACCGAAACCCAGATACGTGACACAGAGCACGAGATCGTAGCGCCGCTCATGTTCACGGGCATACACATTCTCGACCCCAGAGTTTTTGACTATATCGCGCCCGGTGTTTATTCGGACATCGTACCGCAAGTTTACCGCCCCGCTCTCGAAAGGGGCGACCCGATCGCCGCCCATGTCACGGACGGAAACTGGTACGAGCTATCAACGATCCCGCGCTACCTCGATATTTCGCTTGCGATGATGGACGGCGCAGATGTGTTCAGTGGCGAGCGGTGCTCGATCGATCCTGCGGCGACCATTCGAGATTCCGTCATCTGGGATGACGTGACGATCGCAGACGGCGTGAATCTTTATCGCACAATAATTGCAGATGGAGTGTCTATTCCCGCGGGCGAGCATTACGAAAATGCGGCGATCGTACGGGCCGCAATGGTTCGCAACTCCGCCGAGATCCCGGAGAAAGCACTGAAGGGTTACATACAAGGCGAGAATTACGTCGTTCCTCTGAATTAACGTCATCTATGTCAGACTTCCCTGCAAGGCTCGAGACGTTTCTAACCAAGCGCCACGAAAAATCCAATATCGAAACCCTAACTCCGGACGCATCGACCCGGGAATATTTTCGTGTAACGTGGCGCGGCGATTCGGCGATTGCCTGCGTTTATCCCGAACCCTTCATCGCCGCCGAGCAGAGCTATCTGGATGTCACGAATCTCCTCGTCAAAGCTAAACTTCCCGTAGCTCACATCATGGATTTCGACGAATCACTCGGCGTGATAATCCAGGAAGACTTGGGAGATCGGATTCTGCGAGATGTACTCCTCCAGGCCGACGAGCAGGCGGGTGATCATCTGACATCGGAAGCTCTGACGTTGATTGCGAGAATCCAGGCGGCAACTCCAATGGCGTTCGAACTCGACTCCATAGCTTCGAGATTGCGGTTCGATACTGAAAAACTTCTCTGGGAGCTTGAGTTTTTTAAGACTCATTACTTCACGACATACAAGGGTGACGGGCTTTCCGGCGCCGAAGATAGACAACTCTCAGCTGAGTTCCGTGAGCTGTCAGAGGAACTCGATTCGAGAGCTCGCGTTCTCTGCCACCGGGACTTTCACGCGGCGAACCTGATGCTCGATCGGGACGGACGACTCCGTATCATCGATCATCAGGACGCCCGGATCGGTTCGGTCGCCTATGACCTCGTTTCGTTTCTGCTAGATCGAGTGACCGAACCACCATCTGCCGAATGGCTCGCCGAGAAGCGCCGCGAATTTTTAGAGGGGCGTGAGAGCTTGGGACTCGAACCGCTCGACGAAGACGCGTTCACTGAGGAGTTTCGACTGCAAACTATACAACGATGCCTAAAAGCGATCGGTACGTTCTCGTACCAATCGGTGAACCGCGGAAAGACCTACTTTGTTCCGTTCATTAAGCCGATGTTCCTGATAGTTCTTCGGGCGCTCAATAATCTGGACAGGTTTCCGGCCATGCAAACAGTCATCACTCGCGAGATCAGGTAATTGCCGGATGCCCGATCTAAGCCCGATGGTAATCGCCACGCCAATTCTTTACTGCGAGCTTTGCGTCTTTCGACGTCGCTAGTTCACCGTCGCATGCACGTCGAACCAGATCCGATAATTCATCATCCGCGGCAAACCGCAGCGCGATCAGCTGGCCTACGCTTAGTTCCATCGCTCGCGAGGCGAGATCGGCGGGAAGTATTTCTCTGTACCGCAAATGCTCTTCAAGCCTGATCACGCGATCCTGAACTTTCAACGCCTGCACTCTCGCCGCCAGGATCATACCCACAAAAACGAGCGAGAGGATCGTCAATACGACCCGGTCAAGAGTCGGCTCCTGATAAAGCCGGACGGCCTGGTAGATCAGATTCAGCGTGAGCAACGGAAACAATACGAAGTGAAACAGTGGGAAGTAACGAACATGATTTCGGTAGTTCTGCTGTTCGGGCATAAGGGGGAATCTCCTTTAAAGTTTTGATTGGGCGAGCATCTCTGCGGACTTCCCGGTGAAATCCTCACCCGGATTGACGAAGAGATTTTGTTCGAAGCGATACTGCTTATCGTAAAGCTGTTTGTAACGTCCGTCCATCGCGACTAATTCCTCGTGCGTACCGCGTTCGACGATCTCACCTGATTCGACGACGAGGATCTGATCGGCGCTGCGTATCGTCGACAATCGATGGGCGATGACGAATGTCGTCCGTCCCTGGCGGAGGCGATTCAAGCCTTCCTGAATGAGAGCTTCGCTTTCGGAATCAAGCGACGACGTCGCTTCGTCCAGGATCAGGATTCTCGGATCCGCTAACAGGGCGCGAGCGATCGCGATCCGCTGACGTTGGCCGCCGGAAAGTTTAACCCCCCGTTCGCCAACGACTGTGTCGTAGCCGTTCGGAAACTTTTTGATGAACTCATCGGCATTAGCGATCTTGCAAATGTCCATGATCTTCGCGAGGTTTGCTTCCGGGTTCGAGAATCGTATGTTGTCGAGGATTGTCCCGTCGAACAGAAAGTTATCCTGAAGCACGACTCCCAGATGACCGCGGTAATCTCGGAGCCTTACGCTCTGCAGATCCTTTCGGTCGATCTTTATGACGCCCGTCGTCGGCTGGATAAAATTCAAAACCAGGCTGAGGATCGTCGACTTGCCGGATCCGCTCGAACCGACAAGAGCCGTTGTCGCTCCCGCCTCTGAATGAAATGAAACACCCTTCAGCACCGGCACTCCGGCGTCGTACTCGAACTCGACATCTTCGAAATCGATCGTCCCGCTGATGTTCGTCAAAGGTTCTTTCGACGAGTCCTGTTCATCCTCCGTCGTCATCGCAAAAACTTCGCGAATGCGGTCAAGACCGGCGAGAGCTTCCGTAATCTGCGTGCCGATAGACGTCAACTCAATGACTGGCATCGCGAGCAGGAACGTAAACGAGATGTACATTAGAAATTCGCCTAGTGTCATCGCCCCGCTCTGAACGGCGCTGCCGCCGATGACGATCATCACGACGGCTATAGTGCCGATCACGACGGATGAGAACGAACTTATTGCAGAAACGCCCGTGATCGATTTCGCGATATTACGAAACAGTCGGTGAGCCCCGCGCGTGAACGAAAGTTCTTCGCGTTTCTCGGCCGTATATGCCTTAACGATGCGAATACCGCCAAGGCTCTCGCCGAGTCGGCCCGTTACCTCGGCCGTTATCTCACCCCGCTCGCGAAAGATCGGTCGCAGCACTTTGAACGCATAGAACAGGGCACCGCCGAAGGTGAGAAGCACGGCGATGGTTGCCAGCGTGAGTTGCCAATTGAGATAGAAAAGAACACCCACGGCGATCACTGCCGTAACCACACTTCCGAGAATCTGCCCGAGACCGGTACCGACGAGGTTTCGGATTCCTTCGGCGTCGTTCATTATTCGCGAGATCAGTTGGCCGCTCTGCGTCGAGTCGAAATACGATATCGGCAGACGCTCGATGTGTCGCTGGACCCGCATCCGCATATTCGTGATAGCAAGCTGCGCCGCAACGCCGAGGATCTGGGAGAGTGCGAACGATGTCACGCCCTGAATAAGTGTCGAGATACCGATCGCGAGTGCGATCCATTTGATCAGGCTGTAATTCCTGTTAGTGAAAACCTCGTCGCCAATGTATTTCGTCGACGCCGGCAGCACCATACTCGCAAGCCGCGAGATGAGCATCAAGACGCTGCCGAAAGCCAGACGCCAACGCGCGTTCCAGATGATCCGCCGCGCCTCAGCCCAAGCGCTTTTATAATCTACTTTCTTCTTTTCTTTTTTCAGTTCTGACACTTGGCGCTAAGTCTGATTTTCGCGTGGCTCAATGTCAAACAAAGAAAGAGTTGCGATACCTAGCGACTCTCAAGGGTGAGCCGTATGAAGTTAAAAGGCGGCCTGATCTAGCGTTGATTTACTAGATCATCGCACGCGTTCGTTAGAGCAAACAAAAAGGCGGCGAAGTGGGATTCGCCGCCTTTTCCGTGGATTGACAGATTGTTTCTACTGGTTTCCCCTAACCCGTTCTCGGGTTGAGACGAAGATGTCCGCCTGCAGGTTTGAAGTTCCCGGTGCCGGCCCCTCAACTCCCATCCGGTTCGAGCCAAAAACCAATTGTGTCCCGTCCCACGAGAGCGATGGGCGCGTTTCTGCTGCAGCGCTATTGATCGGCGCGGGTAGATGTACCGGTCCATCCCAGTCGGAGTTTTCGTCCTCGCGACTTGCCGTCCAAATATCCGGTCCTCCCAGGGTACCGGGCCGGGTTGAATCAAAAACAATTTCGCGTCCATCTTTACGGACGTTTGGACGATGATCGTCGAACGCGGTATTGAGCCCGGGAGCGAGCTGGGCCGGTTCAAAATTGACGCTGAAGTAAATATCTGCGTCGGTTCCACCAGCCGTGTGTCCGCCCGGCCGCGTGCTCGCGAAATATAAATAAGCCTGTCCATCATCACCTTCGAAATAAGACGGACTCCATTCGTCTGCGGCGCTGTTTATATTGCAACCGACATTTTGGGGTTCTTCCCAGCCATCCTTCTTGAGACTAGTGAAGTATATATCCGCACTATTGGGTGCACCGGGATTTCCGCAGTTGTCGGGGTGCGGGCGGCGGGTCACGAAGAATAGGCCGTGCCCGCGTACCGGTGAGGGGCAAAAGTCGTCTTGCGCACT
>JBKJOR010000090.1:0-3967 GCA_046595575.1 Pyrinomonadaceae bacterium
TTCGCACACAACTGAGCATGCCGTTGCTCAAGTCATCTTCGAAAAATAACAAAAGAGCTTACTGCTGATCAACGCGTCGCTCGATAAGGTGCTCGACTTGCGGTCTTACGTTCGAGAAGAAATCGAAGCCCGTCAGTCCTTCGACCCTGTCTATGCTCGTTCGGAAATTTCTCCACGGCGTGTTGATCCCGATCGTCTGCGAGTTCGGCATGATAACGGCGATCGTTCGCGTAGTCTTAAAGACGCGATCGACGTCATTGGCACCCACCGGAAGAACGATTATCACCTTCCAGGTCACGGCCGGCACCGTCACGTTTCCGTTAGCTATCGTGTTTGTCACACCGCCATTAGATCCCGTACCACCTATGCCCGCTCCGCCCGCGATAATGTAAAGCTCATTCCCCTGCTGGACCAGCGTGCGGCAATACGATTCAAGCTCTTCCCATGGCCCCTGATTATTATTAGGCGCCTGAGGCATCATGTTCGTCATGAAGAATGTGGCCGAGTTGTCGGGAATCGATGACGTCCGGTCACCCGAAGGCGTCTCGTGACCCCGATCGAAACCGGATCCTGAGTAGTCGGTCGACTGGACCTGGTACCAACCCGCCGGCAAACTCGTGTCAGCCCGAAAGTCGTCCTGCCGCGGAGTGGTGCCGAGCCAGGTGCTGTCGAGATGCCAGGAAACCCAATTCGCGATACCGCGATCGCGATGATACGACATCACGTACTGCGGCTTCGCCAATAAATAATTCGTTGGGAAAGCGACATCGGTCGTCGCATTGGTCGGGTTGCCCATTACGAGATGCTCGGACGGATCGCGAGGGGCCGAAACGAGCAGTGCGATCGACGTGGTTGCTGATCTTGCCTGAGCGTCGCTTATCGTCGAAAGAAAACTCCTGCTCCCGTTCGTCTGGTTAGCCGGTACCGTAACTAGATACGAGAAGACATTATCTCCGGACGTCGTGTCCCCGTTCGTACCATTGTCGAAAAGTGATTGGGTCGACGAAAGTCCGATCGTTGTAAGGTCGGTCGAGACAGCGATGCCAGTGCTAGCCGGGTTCGAACCCGGTGTCACCGAAACGGTCAAGAGCGAATTCTGACCGGGTGCAACCTGACTCGGTGTCGCGAGGCCGGTGCCCGACAAGATCGTATTGCCGCCGCCCGTACCGGTAATATTGATGTCGTCGATGCCGACCCATTCGTCGTTACCGACGGCGTTCGTCGTCATGATGCGGAGCTGAACCAGCGGCTGATTCTCGCATGCAATCGGAAGTGGAACGCTCACTGGTGTAACGAGCGTTGCCTGACTAGGACCGCCGGAGGCGTCAGGAACGAAGCCCGCCGCAAGATTCGTGTAGTTACCGGTATTCCCGATGCGATACTGCAGCGCGTAAGGCTGAATCGAATTGTCGGCCGAACCATCGAGGTCTCGAAGATTGTACGCAACATTTAGCGCAGTCGTACCACTTGTGCTCAGATTGATTACAAGGTGCGGAGCATCGGCGGTGCCCGAACCGTTGAGAGCGACCACCGGATTAACTATCCCGTCGAATTCCGTCAGTCCACCGGAAAGGAACGTATCCGGATCGTTTCTGTTCGCGTAGACGTCGAGCGGCGTGAGTGAGCCGTCTGCAAGTATCGTCTGAGGATCGGTTCCCGTCGCTCCGGTCAGGGAATCGCCACGATAGCCCACGATCCCGGGCACTGCCGACCAGTCGGTATCAACCGTGATCAAGCCTGTGTTCGTCCAGTTCTGCGCGAACGGAATCGGCTGAGCAACGAGATTAGCCTGAGCAATCGGCGTCCGGAAAGTGAGAAAAGTCCCGCCAAGCAGGGTAAGGAGGCAGAGAAGCGCGATGGATTTCGTGGTCAGTTTTTGTAACATAATTCAGAGGTTTGTGCCGGGGAGAGCACTTTGAGTCTGGGCAAGTGTGTAGACCAATCCTATCAAACTACGACAGAACAATTCAAAATTCTTTAGACCTATTCAGATGAATTTAGGATTTGGTGGGTAGAAGTCCGTTTCGAGGGACGCAAAAAGAGGCCGCCCTTTCAGGCAGCCTCTTCCAGTTAAGTTGTTTTTCTACCGACGCTAGCCGATGAACAGTTCGTCTTCCATGTACGCCCGGTCGATCGGTTTAGGAGACGGTGCAAAGAGAACCTCGAGCCCCTTTTTTACGCCTGCCATCACCGCCGCGATCTCTCGAGCCGGCTCGACGATCTTTCGCTGGACAAACTCCGTCGTATCTACAACCTGGTCGTGCGTTCGGTCGATCGTCTGACTCACCATGGCAACCTTATCTTTCGCCGTGACAGCAGTTTCGCCGACCAGCACCCTGAGTTCGGCAACCTCTTCCTTGATCAGCTCGGTCGATTCAGCCAAGTGTCGCGTCGCCGTCGAAAGGTTGGCGGAGATCTCATTAAAATGTACCGAGATCTCTCTCCCCTGAGCGCTCATCGCGTTGACCTTATCGAGCAGCGGGTCAAAACGTTCCTCGAGCCGGCCGACGGTTTTCACCACTCGGCGAACTACGACCGCGATCACAATGAGGACGATCGCCATTACGATGAAACACACCGCGATCACGATCGATGAGACCATCATCCAGAATTGCGGGTCGTTCGCGTTCATACGCTAGTTATTCTCTTTTTCAACCGGGTAGGTCGGACGCCCCTCGGTGATCGCCTTTGATTCGTTACGTCGCTTTTCTGCAGCGTACGCGTCCTTGCCTGCTTCAACAGCCGCCGAGAACGGATTGGCGGTTCTCGCCGCGGCTCCCTTTGCTTTCTCGGACAGTTCACCGGCCTTTTCCTGCGCCGTCTGGTAAAGCTCATTCGCCCGTTCGCGTCCGACTTCGTAGTACTCGCCAGCCCGCTCCTGAAGCTGCCCTGCTGTTTCCTTGCCCTTTTCGATACCCTTTCGAGTAACGTCCGCTATATCACCGCGTAGTTCCTCTCCCGATTTGGGTGCAAAAAGCAGGGCGATAACCGCTCCGATCCCGCCACCGATCAATAGGTATGTTAGTTTCGTGGTTACGCTCGAATCTTCTCTTTCGTAATCGTATTTCATAATCGTGCTCCTTGAAGACAAAAAAAGCTCAGTATCGCTTATCTTGTGTGAAACACGACTATACCAAAGATTAAAGATTTACGACAGAGAAAGCTCCGAGTTCACGGCCGGTACGGTCGTCCCATGCTAGCCGATCTATCCCTGTTGCAGCTCTTTTAGCGCCGTATTTGCTATTTCCGCCTGCAGCAGATCGAAATGAGGATTAGCCTTGAGCGCCGCTGCGAGATACTTCGCTGCCACCTTCCGGTTACCCAAATCGCGTTCGATCATCCCCGCGTGATACAGGATGCGAGCGTCATTTGTATTCAAGCGGAGCGCCTTCTGGATAACGCCTCTCGCCTCCTGTGTCATACCGTTTTTGTACATGCACCATGCGAGGATGTCAGCCGCGTAGATATCCTTGTTGGTTTGGTAGTCGGTCTGAGCAACGGCGAGAGCTTCGTCCAGTCGCATACCCTCATCCGCCCATAGCAATGCAAACGGATGTACATCGCCCCCGCCCGCGAGTTCCGTCTTTTCGGCCGAAGCATACGAGAGCCTGGCTTCTTCGATGTTTCCCCTTTTGCGACTGATCTTTCCGAGCATTATCGCGGCTTCGGTAAGTGGGACTCGCTCGGTCGCCTGACGCAGTCTTCGTTCGGCCCCGTCGAGGTCGCCCGATGCTGCAAGATAGCGGGCCTTTTCTATCAAGGAATGAGGATAATTTGGTGAGATCGAGAGGCTTTCATCGACCACCTTGTTAGCCCGGTCCAGATCGCCAACCCTAAAATATTCCTTACCGAGTTGCATCAAGCACCAGCTTTGAGCTTCTTTGTCCTGCGGATCAGCGGTTCGAGCCGCGGTGATCAGCATCTTTACGGCACCTTCATGGTCGCCGTTCAACGATCGCATGTGCGC
>JBKJOR010000183.1:0-10602 GCA_046595575.1 Pyrinomonadaceae bacterium
GTCGGTGGTCGGTGAGAACTTCTCACTATTCACTATTCACTATTCACTATTCACTGTATCGCCGCAGTCGCCCGATCTGCCGCGTGTATTCTGCAGTGAGCTCCAGCCGTTCTAACCAGGCCCGCTGCTCGCTCATCAGCTTCGGCAGGTGGATGACATCCGACAGAGCGTACTCAACCAGTTCGTCTGTCCATACCCCGTCCCAATTGCGATTAAATTTTGCGCGATGTGACTTTTCCAGATCGACTGCGAAATATCGGTATAGAGTCTCCGCCAGCGATGCGGACTGATTGGCTCCCCGCGTCAACACTCTCTCTGCGAGCATCGTGTCGAAGATATTTTCAACTCGAATTCCTACGACCGTGAGAAAATCGAGATCGAACTTCGCGTTGTGAAATATTTTGACGATCGATCCGTCAGCGAGAATGTTGGTCAACGGTCCAAGCTGGACGCCTTCGCTCAACGGCACCAGAACATTAAATTCTCCGTCCGAAAACTGAATCGAGAACAGTTTCCCATAGCCCGGATTGAGCGAAGATGTTTCGGTATCGCAACCGAGCACCGATACGACCGCCAGACGCGAATACGCAAGTTCGATATCTTCGGGCGTGCGGGCAACGAGTACGTTCACGTGACGATTGTAGTTCACTCCACATACCGATAGAAATATACTACTCTCTGTTTGATCGATTTGTTCTTTCGAATCCTCGGTGCATTGCGGTGTCGGCTCTCGGATCTACTTTTACCCACTAAATGCACAAGGAGAACATCTGGATCGAAAATAACTTTATGCTGGAACCGCTTACAGAAGTCGAAGCACGCGTCGTCGGAAGCTTGATCGAAAAGCAGCTAACGACGCCTGAGTACTACCCGCTCACGATGAACGCCTTGACCGCGGCGTGCAATCAAAAGAGCAATCGTGATCCCGTCATGTCTCTCGATGAGACTTCGATAATGACCGCGATCGACAGCCTGCGGGACAAAAATCTTGTTTATCTCTACTACGGCAGCAGCAGTCGAACCGTGAAGTACAAGCACATGGTTCCGAGCGTATACGATCTCGAAGCCGCCGGTGTCGCTATCGTTGCAGCCCTCCTTCTTCGAGGCCATCAAACTATAGGCGAGCTTCGTGAACGGACGGGAAGACTGCACGAATTCGGCGGTCTGGGCGAGGTTCAGGAAACAATAGATGAAATGACGCGGCGCGACGACCCGCTCCTTATCAAGCTCGAACGTCAGCCTGGTCAAAAAGAAGCTCGCTATGCTCACCTGCTTTGCGGTGCGATCGACCAGGAGAAGATTTTGACCCACCGAGAGTTGACCGCGCCATCAACCGGAGGCGGCGAGCGGATTGCAAAACTAGAAAACGACGTCGAAAGTCTGCGCGGCGAACTGGCAGAGTTTCGCGCGGTCTTTGACGAATTTCGAAAACAATTTGATTAATGTTCGGCGGTCGCTCCGCCTGCATAGCGGTCGAGAACTTCCTTAAGCCGATCGGGGTCGACGGGTTTGTACAGGACGTCTGAGCATCCGGCTTTCAAAGCTTCATCCTTAATGTCGCTGAATGCTGTTACGGCGACGATGGGAATTAAACGTTGGGTTTTTCGGTCCTTGATAAGTTGGGCGACGGAAAGTCCGTCGAGCAAAGGCATCCCGATGTCCATCAGGATGAGGTCCGGGTGGAATTCAGCGGCCTTGTCGATCGCCTCGTACGGGCCCGAGGCCTCGATCACCGAGTACCCGAATTTCTCGATCATGAACTTCAATAATATTCGAGTATCTTCGTAATCCTCGACAATCAACACCCGCTTTTTCATACCGCTTGTCCGTACCCCTGAAATTATTCTAATCATCGATGCTGCCCCAGAGCAAAGTGTTTAACCGGGAAGATGAAGCTAGGTAGCTGGAATGTTGGCAGGCTCGTAGATGCGCTCCTATCGTGAGGCGGGCAGAGCCCACCTATATTACTGGAAACTAATCGACGACGGTGGAGCGATCAGCATCTCGAAGAAGGTGGCGGTACTACCGGCGGCGTACGCCGATCTTCATTTGAACAAGCTCTTCCACGGTGATATTTGGCTCCGAAGCACGAGCCTCGCGGATGAACTGCGGATCAATTTTGAAGATCCGGAATTTCACAATGTCCTCGGATGAGAGGTTCGCAAGCCCCTCGGCCTTTAGCTCATTTAGAAACTCGGGCGTCACTTTGAAGATCCGAAACTTTACCAGTCCTTCAAACTCGTTGCTTGCAAAACCCATCTCGCGCACTTGCCGAACGTAGTCAGCATCGATCTTGAAAATGCGAGCTTTTACAAGTTCTTCCATCCCGAGATTCGGAAAGCCGGTCGCTTTCATTTCCGACATGAACTGCGGTGTGATCTTGAAGATAAGCGCCTTGAAGAGATCATCGACATCGAGCGGGCCAAAGTTAGCAGACTTAAGATCGTCGGCGAACGCGGTCGTAAGGTTCAGTATCGTAGCAGTGAACAGTTTACTTTCAAGGTCACCACTGCCGTGTTTTGAAGATTTGGCGAAGTCGAATCCGCGTGACCGCATTGCTTCCACGAATGCGTAGTTGGGAGTGAAACGAAACGTTCCCGACCCGCGGCCGTTTACAAACGTTCCCTCGCAATCGATGGTACCGGCTTCGCGTGCCATGCCGAAACTGACCCTCCCGTTCTCGGCCTGCTCGCGCGTAAGGCCCCGTAGGTCGCTGTAAGCAAAACCCGAACCGTGCTGATTTTTACCGCCGCCCTCACGACGTATCTCAAAATTAAGCTGGATCTTATCCGGCTTTTCTTCTTTCGTACTGGCCGTCCAATCGCCCGAGATCACGGACTGGGCAACGATGACGTACGTACCTAAGACGAAAATAATGAACGCGAAATTGAATAAACGGAAAGCGAGACTCTTCGACATGGCAGAACCCTCCAATAGAACTATTTCTTGTAGTGTGCAAGTAAGTGCGTTACGAAATAGAAACACCGGTCGCGTGTGCTTTGTGACAAGAAATTGGATTGAAAGGTGGCGTGCACTGCTGGCCGCGGTGACGATACTAACTTTAGGAGACCAGCGAGCTGAATGCAGAATCGATGAACTTGAAGTGACGTTCCGAATCATCACGGATCGCGCCTAGCTTTTCATAAAACTTCACCGCAGGGCTGTTCCATTCGAGCACCTGAAAATCGATGCGCTCGAACCCGCGCTGTTGGGCCAGCTTTGCAATTATCCGTACCATAGCCTCGCCGAGCCCGTTACGACGAAAATCTTCGGCGATAAAAATATCCTCGAGGTAGTATCCGCACTGGCCGCGGAAGCTGGCAAAGTATGGGTAGAACATCGCGTAGCCGATCGGCTTGCTCTCGTGAAAAGCGACGAGACCCTCGACGAACGCGTCATCGCCGAACATCACGTCGGAAAGTCGTTCGTCCGTTATTTGACAGTAATCGGAAAGGTTTTCGTAGTCCGCAAACTCGCGCATCAGGCGGACGATGGCGGGGACTTCGTCAGGTGTCGATTTGCGAATTTGTATATCCATAAAAAAGCCGTGCTCGGCACAAATTCTACCAAGCACGGCGAATGAATTCTAACGGCGCAAGGCCGATTAGCCTTTGCGTCTGGCAGGAGCTGTTTTTTGAGGTGCCAGCTTCTGGTCCTTCTTTAACTCTTCGATGATTTCCTTCGTACTTTGTTTGAGCTTGTGGGTTTCCGGAGCGGTGTCCACAAATTTCTGCATATAGTTCAAACCCTCTTGCAGATACTCCTTATTCGGTGGGCTGGTCATCGAACCTTCCGAGTACAAGGCAAGGCCGATTCCAGCTAACGCATCAAGATTATTCGGATCAGCTTCGAGTACCTTTCGGTAAGCGATAGTCGCGGCTTTTAGCTCTCCCGCGCCATTCAAGTTACCCGCGAATCCCAGGATTGTAGGCGTTCGCTTGGCCGCATCGGTTTCGGCGGCAAGGTATTGTTCAAGTACTGCGGGTGCTAAAGCCTCTCTGGCCGGATCCGGAGCGATTCGAGCGGCCAAGCCATGGGTATCAAGTAAATTGGTCAGCAACTGGGTCCGGGTGAGAACAAATTTGCTTTGCTCAGCCGCACTCGCGGCCGGAGCGTTCTTCAGGATCTCCAATCCGCGATTGAATGCTGCGATCGCATTCACGAGATCGGGCTTGCTCTTGTCTATCGCCGCGACCCGTCCCGATGGATCTCCCAAAGCAGCGGCGTTGAAAGTCGCCAACGCTCGCTTCTGAAGGGCGACGCCCTTGTAATTGAGAAGCACCGGTGCGCTGCCTTCGAAATCGGGGTCGGCCTCGATTCCCTTGTCGAACTCTACAACAGCAAGATCGTAATCCTTCGCTGTGAAGGCGGCCGCGCCGGCTTTCAACGCAGCATTGACTACCTTGTTGGCGTCCTCAGCCTTCTTATTCGACTCGGAGATCACGGCATTCTTTTTCTGCAGCTCTTCCTGCTCCTTTTTCGATGCGGCCGACACTTCGGCGGCTCCTCCAGCAGGCAAATTAGCGGCGGCGGCGGTCGCCTCGCGAGCTTCGGTCTCGGTCAGCCGACGTCCGTCACCTTCATTGACAACGAATAGGATGCGTTCCATCCCGCCCTTCACATCGGGTTGGATCTTCGGACCGATCCCTGGACCGCTGACAGCAAGCACATACCTTTGGCCGAGTGGAAAGCCGACGAAGTTAAACTCGCCGCGCTTATTGGTTTTCGCCTCGGGCATTTTACCGCTGCCGATGTCGGTACGGAATGCCTCAACCAGGGCGTCAGCGACGGGAACCACTGTCCCGTCCGGCTTCTTGAGTTTTACCTCGCCACGTACCGGGGAATTCTGACCGATGACCGACGCGCTCGTCAGTGTGCAAAGTGCTGCCGTTAAGAAAAATGCAAAAAAAGTTTTTCGAGACATTATTGACCTCCGACTTGGGTGGCAAAGCCGCTTCCTATGATGCGGTGGCCGCAGGACGCGTTTTATAGTTTTTCATTATTCTACCCAGATTCGGTCAAAATTTGAAGCTTCGATAGTCTAGATTGGCGGGACTGACGGGATTCTGCATCGGTGGCGCCCTCTGTGATAGATTAATTTCTTTGAAAACAGACCAGTATCGAGAGAAAACCAGTGGAAAGAATCTACAACTTCAGCTCGGGGCCGGCAGTTCTGCCGCTAGAGGTATTGGAAAGAGCGCAGGCCGAACTTCTTTCACTCGGCGGTGTCGGAATGAGCGTGATGGAGATGAGCCACCGCTCAAAACATTTCGGAAGCATTCTCGAGTCTGCCGAGAGTTCGCTTCGCGACCTGATGTCGGTGCCGTCAAACTACAAGATCCTCTTCCTCCAGGGCGGGGCGTCGCTCCAGTTTTCGATGGTGCCGATGAACTTCTTACCGAAGGACGGGGTCGCGGATTATCTCGTGACCGGAGCTTGGGGCGCCAAAGCGGTCACAGAGGCAAGCCGTTGCGGAAACGTCGAGATCATCTTCAATTCTGAAGCAGACGGTTTTCGCTCGGTCCCCGACCCTTCGGAGCTGCGATTCACTCCAGACGCGGCATACGTCCATTACGTCTCGAACGAAACTATCGACGGTGTGGAGTTCAAATATGACCTTGAAGCCGGCGGTGCTCCGGTGGTTTGCGACACGTCGTCAAACATTCTGTCTAAGCCGGTCGACATTGAAAAATATGCGCTTCTATATGCCGGCGCACAAAAGAATATTGGCCCAAGCGGCGTAACTGTCGTGATCATCCGCGATGACATGATCGAACGGGTCCCATCCGGTCAGCACTCCTACCTCGACTACCGGAAGATCGCTGAGAATTACTCAATGGCTAACACCCCGAACACATGGGGGATCTATATCATCGATCTGGTCTGCGCGTGGCTGAAGGATCAGGGTGGCGTTTCTGCGATGAAGACGCGAAACGAGGAAAAGGCCGCGCTTCTCTACGCATGTATAGACGGAAGCGACGGCTTCTTTACGGGGCATGCAAGCCGGAATTGCAGATCAGCGATGAATGTCACCTATCGACTGCCATCACCCGAGCTTGATGACATGTTCTGCGACGAAGCGACGGCGATCGGCCTCGACGGTCTTCGCGGGCATCGTTCTGTCGGAGGTATTCGGGCCTCGATATACAACGCATTCCCTCGCAAAGGTGTCGAGGTTCTAGTGGATTTCATGAAAGACTTCTCCGCCCGGAAGGGATGATCAATCCAGCGCTGAGGCGACGATCTCTATCAACTCGGCCTCGTCCGCTTCGTGCACAGTTCTTAGATCTATCAAGACCCTTTCATTCTCGATCCGGGCGATCACGGGCGTTTTTGACGAGCGGAGTTTTTGCTCGATGTCGGCAGCGGAGAGAACAGTCGGCTTTATCGAAACAATAGCCGTTTCCCGTCGGACGCCCGGACCGGCTCCTCCCCCGATCACCGATTCGCCCGCTATGATCTCGATATCTGGGCCGACCCCGATCACACTTTTCAGTCGACCAACAAAATTACGAGCCCGCGGTTCGATCTCGCTGCGAGTCAATCCAATCATTCTCAGAGCGGGGACCGTGACGCGCGCATCGCCTCGCGAATACGATTCTAGTGTCGCCCCAAGGGCGGCGAGGATCAGTTTGTCGACGCGCAGCGCACGATAGAGTGGATGTTTTCGTATTTGCTCGATCAACGGTCGTCGCCCGACGATCAGGCCGGCTTGGGCACCGCCGAGAAGCTTGTCGCCGCTGAATGTAACTATGTCGGCTCCGTCGGCGATCGATCTCGAGATCAGCGGCTCATCAAGCCCGAACTCGGCGAGATCGAGGATAGCTCCCGATCCCGCATCTTCATATAGCAATATTTCCCTTCGATGCGCGAGCTCCGCAAGCGACGCCAGAGATGGTGTCTCGGTAAACCCGACGATCCGGTAGTTCGACGGATGCACGCGGAGAACAAGCTTTGTGTTCGCTCCGATCGCTCGTTCGTAATCCGACAGTTTCGTGCGATTGGTCGTACCGACCTCCTTGAGGACGGCGCCCGATTGCACCAGGACATCGGGAATACGAAAATCGCCGCCGATCTCGACGAGTTCGCCGCGAGAAACAATGACCTCGCCACCGGCCCCGAAGACCGACAGGACTAGAAACGCGGACGCGGCACAATTGTTAACGACGAGAGCTGCCTCCGCACCCGTCATTTCGGTTAGCAAGTTCTCGACGTAGGATCCGCGCTTCCCTCTTTTGCCCGTCACGAGGTCGTACTCCAGATTGCAGTATGCTGAGGCATCACGGATCGCACGGATCGCCGCATCGGAAAGCGGTGCGCGTCCGAGATTTGTGTGAATCACCACGCCGGTAGCGTTTATTACTTTGCGAAGCCGTGTCGCACTCCGCGATTCGCAAAGTTCGCCTAGTCTCCGACATGCATCGGTGAGCAGGCTCTCCTTTGAAACAGCATCCTGCCCGGCGACCCGAGCCCCGTTCTCAGACAATTCCTGTCGGATCGATTCGACGGCGGAGCGGGCGAGTGAGGTTAATCTCGTGAGGCCGACCCTTTGGAGCATCTCCCTCGTCGCGGGAGCATTCAATACGTCCTCCGTCGACGGAAGCAGTCTGAGATTTGCCGCTTTGCCTGCAGCCTGCGAATTTTCCATTGCTGTAGTTTAACGAAAAGCGAAGAAAAAAGTCGGACCGAGTTACGGGAATCCTGATATACTCGGGCTGGCTTTCAACGCATTATCCCGCCTTAAACACCGACCGGTATGCAGCAAAAACCAACTAATCTTTATCGACAGACGCCCAGCCGTCTCGAAGAAACCGCCGCGATAGACAAGCAATTGGGAAAGGTGGAGGACGATATCCGCCGGCTCAAGATCGAGTTCGACATTTTCTTTAACGGGGCTGTAAAGCGTCCGCCGCTCGAGGCAAGGGCCCGGCTCGAATCTCAGATCAAACGCCTTCTCGACAACCGACATCTGTCCTACGCCCAGCGTTATAAACTTAACGCCCTCGTCGGCCGGTTTACTTCTTATCGTGAATTATGGCGGCGCACGCTTCGCTCGAGAGGTGATGACCTCATCTAGTAAACGGCTAAATTTAATAAAAAATGAGGCTGTCGGAAAGATATCTTCTTTTGAATTGTGTCCCGAGCTTGTACCTCCCCACGAAGAATCTGTGTCAAAACCGGGCGCGGGCTGTTTTAGTTGCCACGACCTGTAGAGATCGTGTCAGAAACAAACGTAGTACCTCCGATTGGATCGAAGCGAACTAGCGTCTGTGAAACAGACTCCTGAGCCCTGGGTTGAGTCAACAAACGGGAAGTTAGCTCGCGTAGCGAGCGTCTTACCCCCCGGATCAATGAAGGTCGCGTCAACTAAACAGTTGCGCCGTAAGCAGGCAAAATGATTCGCGGCTTCGAGCCGATCCGGAAGGTACTAGCGTTGGTTTCGACACATCCTCTAAAGCTAGTGGCAATTTAAAAACTTAGAGGCGGCCTTTTCGGACCGCCTCTTTTCTTTTTGATCTATGGCCTTGCAGGAGATCCTAAAGACCCTCATCGGATCACGCCGCACCTACATTGCGACCTTCATTACGTTCTCGGCTTGGGGTCCCTTGGGGCCGGAGGTCACTTCGAATTCAACTTCCTGACCTTGGATCAAAGTCTTATAGCCTTCACCCGAGATCGCGCTGTAGTGCACAAATATATCCTGCTCACCGGGTTGTTCTATAAAGCCATAACCCTTAGCGTTGTTGAACCATTTGACCAGACCGATTGTTTTAGACATTGTTTCTAATTCCTCCTACAAACTAAAGCACCAATTTTTTCCCGGCATGGCCGCCGGTTAAAACAAAAAGCCGCGTCCCTGACCGCCATGCGAAAGCGTTCACGGATACGGCAAAAAATCTTGTGTGGACGTGCGTCGTTGCAAACAAATAGCAAATCTTAAACTTCAAGATTTTCCCGTCAGGATTTGGGTTTTATTGATTAACGAATGAAAATTTACTCATATTTCGAACGTCTGTCAAGAAGTATCTCCGAATTTACCCGCGAATTGTCGAAATTGACATGGGTGAGAGCATAAACGAAGATTATGCTTGTCTTTAGCGGTCGATCTGAACGATTCTCAATGCCGAACGAATACGGAAAAGGAGCGCCTCTTTCCTACAACAAATATCTCAAGGTTCCCGAGCTGATCGGTCTTCAGGGGACACTTTCCGATCCCGCCAGCCACGACGAACTCCTCTTCATAATCATCCATCAGACGTACGAACTCTGGTTCAAGCAGATCCTTCACGAGGTCGACGCGACTATCAAGTGGATGAACGAAGGACGAATGTTCCGGGCAAATCACAGCCTTCGTGCGGTTGTCGGTATCGAGAAAGTTCTGGTCACGCAGATCCATTTGCTGGAGACGATGGCCCAGATCGGCTTTCTTGAATTTCGCGATAAGCTCAACCCGGCAAGCGGATTTCAGTCGATGCAATTTCGGGAGCTTGAATTTGTCTCGGGACAGAAGAACGAAAAGATCCTGGCGGCGTTCAAGGATGATGAGTTTGCTCATCAGCGTCTGAGCGCACGGATGACCGAACCCGGTCTCGACGACGCGTTCTGGGGATTGCTCGGACGCAGCGGCTTCAAGGTTGAGACCCGGGAAGAAAAGGTGCAGTCGATCGTCGAGATCCTGACGCATCCGGAGCCGAACGCGGATCTTTTCATCATGCAGGACCTGCTCGTCGAGCACGATGAGAATATCTCACTCTGGCGCTATCACCACGTTCTGATGGTCGAGCGAATGCTCGGGATGAAGCCGGGCACCGGTGGATCGGAAGGCGTTGGCTACTTGATGACAACGCTCACCAAGAAATTCTATCCCGAGATCTGGGAAGCACGGACGCACCTCCGCATTCCCCAAGCTGAATAGAATCGAAATCTGAGTAGCTCCCTCGACCGTCGCCAACGACGACTCACGTATAAAGCCTAGGGTGAAATGAGCGAAGCGAATGAATCCCTGGGTCAAGGATCGACAACCGCTTTGTCGCTGAAAGCGACGAACACCTGTTGCTCGCCTTCAGCGAGCGTTCGTCGTGACAGGCAGCCTAGGGATTCGCTCGCTCGCCCTAGGCTTTAGAAGTTCGTCGCCGTTGGCGACACTGAGGTCATCGCGGGCTTTCATTCCCCAACCTGTCCACGCTCGTAACTACTATCCGGTCGACCTTACGCTCCGCCGACAGGGTGATCGACCTTTCTGAAGCCGGCAGGACGGATTGGCTCCATCCGTCTTTGTCCTTCGCATACACAACGAACCAGAATGCCTTGCGGCGGCCTCGTTCAGTCCAGGTCGCTCGGACGTATTGCTTGTCGCGCTCGACCGTTACTTTCGGAGACACTGGCTTTGTAGATTTGATCCAGGCAAACGCCGGGATAACCGCGTCACGCGGATAGATCCGATCACGCATTGTGTTCTGGATCGCGCCCATGTCGTTTCGGAGAGATTTGAAACTGAAGTAGATCGCCCCGCGAGTTTCCGTCGAGCGGCGGGTGCTGTCGATCTGGGATGCGATCTCGCCGCCGTTAAACGTCGCCGTCGAACCGATCCGATACGCGGCA
>JBKJOR010000191.1:0-6800 GCA_046595575.1 Pyrinomonadaceae bacterium
GAATGTATCCGCCGCATCTTCATACCAACTGAATGCGGACGGCACGATAACGGTCATCAGTGGTTCCGTTCCAAACGGACAAACCGATGTTTGCTGGGTACTTGTCACTAACGACGGGCGTTACGTCTATACGGCGAATTTTGGCAGCGGGACAATCTCCAGCTATAGTTTATCGCCTTCAGGGTCTCTAACTCTGCTCAACGGCACGGCCGCATTTATGGGCGCGATGAGTCAGCCGGTAGATATAGACCTCAGCGCGGACGGACGCTATCTTTACCAGCTTCTCAGAGGAAGCGGCGCGGTCTCTACGTTCCGTATCGAACCTGATGGCGGCCTTACGTCTCTAGGTATAGTTACCGGCGGTCTTCCGGTTAATGACGGAGCTTCCGGTCTCGCGGCTTACTAAAAAAGGATCTAGGTAGCAGCCCTCTATCTAGGACGGAAAACACTGTCGCGTTTAGCGCACTACAGGCCCACAAACGATAGAAGGCAAGCGTAACGGCTTGCCTTCTGTTTGGCTAATTTTGCAAATGTATGAAATTAAATCTGGTACACCCGGCAAGATTCGAACTTGCGACCCTCTGATTCGAAGTCAGATACTCTATCCAGCTGAGCTACGGGTGCATGCTAGGGAAATTCTAGTTTGCGGGGATGCTATTTGCAAACTCTACGGTTTAGTCGCGTTTGCATTCGCGCCCGCATTCGCGTTTGCGTTTAATGGCATGCCCTGCAATTCGGTGCGAACGAATTTCACGACATCGCGCATTTCGCCTTCGGAGAGTCTGCCCTTGAATGCCGGCATGCCTTCGTCCGGGACCCCGTTCATGATATAGCCGATAATCTTCTCGTCCGAAAATCCCTTGATCTTCGCACTCGTAAGGTCGTCCGGATCTAATTTCTTACCTTCGATCTCCACCGGCCCACCCGTTCCATTTTCCTTGTGACAGTTCTGGCAACTTACCGAATAGACCTTGCGACCGGACGCCAGCTCATCGATCGTCGCTGCAGGAAGCGGCGACTGTACCGGCGTTGAGGGCTTCGCCGTGTTGACCGTATTTACGGTATTAACACTGACGCGGTTTTCTCCGCTGCAAGAAATGCCCGCGACGATGGCGACCGAAAAAAGTATTATCCAGACTCGCTTCATATCAATGAATTCTCCTTGTCGACGTGAGATTGAAAATCCCGAGCAGTGTAACTCAAGAAAATAATCATTAGCAATCGACAAAAAAATGCGCCGCGTGATATACGCGGCGCATTCCTGAAAATCAACTCAATGTCGATCTAGTAGTAAACCCTCGTGTATCGCGAGAGGCGTGTCCCGTTGCGCCAGTAGTACTGTCTCGTCGTTCGAAAACGACGATTGCCAACCTGCGTTCGGCGATATTGTCCGTAGTTGCGATAGCCGTACGTGTTGCGGTAGCGACGACGTCCGCGCCGATTGTCGCGTGAGTATTGGCGATACTGCTCTCCGCGATTTCTCTCATACGAACGGCCCTTTCCTTCTTGTCCACTAGCGGCATAACTGTCCGCTGGGACGACGAAAGCCATCATCGCGAGCAACATCGCACATAATAGAATTTTGCGTTTCATAATATCTCCCAAGTATCGATAAAATTTACACAGTCGTATAAACTGCGTACGTATATAAATTAAAGCAAGCATCGTTCCATCGACGAAATACTAGAAGAAAGGTGCTTGCATGGCGTGATAAATGATCATAAAAAATATATTGCTCGTAATCGGTACGGTCGGTCTGATGTTCGCCGGCGCGGCAGGTCAGGGTGAGATCTTAACGAACGGCGGTCTGAAGGGAAGTGTTAGCGTCCGTCGCGATACTCGTTCGATCCCTTACATCGAAGCCTCGAACGACGCCGATCTTTACTTCGTTCAAGGTTACGTTACCGCGAGCGACAGGCTGTGGCAGATGGATCTGCTCCGACGCGTCGCCCGCGGCGAGACCGCAGAGATCTTCGGCAAGTCGACACTCGAGGAAGACAAACGCTGGAGACGTTTTGGCTTTGCGAAGATCGTCGACGATAGCCTTGTACATCTTTCGCCGGAATTGCGGATCGCCTTAGATAATTACGTGCGCGGCGTGAACTCCTACATCGCAATGCTGAATGACAAGTCGCTGCCGGTTGAATTTCGGATCCTGCAGTACAAGCCGCGCGAATGGACCGCGGCAGATTCGATCGTCGTCGGGAAGATACTAGCCGATGCGCTCAGCTCAACATGGCGGAACGATCTACTCCGTGCGTCGCTGCAGAGTTTGCCGAAGGACAAGCTCGCGGACCTGACGAATCAAGTCACGCCGTTTGATGTTGTCCTTTTTGGAAAGAACACTTCGAGTGCGGAACGCGGAATGCGGAATGCAGAATCCTTGGGCGTTGGGTATGAAAGCTTACTAGCTAAGGCCGAGGAGGCAGACCGTGTTCGTGAATCTTCGCTTGAACGTATCGGGTTCTACGCAGAGGATCTTGCTGCGAGCAACAACTGGGTGATCTCCGGTAAGCGGACGGCGGACGGGAAGCCGCTGTTGGCAAACGATCCGCATCTCCGGCCGAGCGCTCCCGGCATCTGGTATCTTACACATCTCACGACGCCCGCGATGCGCGTTTCGGGGGTAACATTTCCCGGCGTTCCCGGGATCGTGCTTGGCCACAATGAGAGTATTGCGTGGGGAGCGACAAATGTCGGGCCGGATGTTCAGGACCTCTACATCGAGACGTTCGACGCTGACGGAAATTACATGACACCGACCGGTATGGCGAAGTCAATCACCCGACGTGAGGAGATCAAGGTTCGTTCGAATCCGCTAAAGCCCGAGACTGAAATAGTCGTGCTAGATGTTGTTGAAACGCGTAACGGACCCGTGATACTCGAAGAAGGCGGAAAGAGATATTCGCTCAAGTGGACGGCTCGCGATCCGAAGAACAGTGAATTCGAGGCGTTCTACTTTCTCAACCGGGCAAAAGATTGGAACGGTTTTAAGAACGCGCTTCGAACATACGGGGGTGCGACCCAGAATTTCGTATACGCAGATGTAAAAGGAAACATCGGCTGGTACGCGGCAGGCCAGATACCGATCCGCAAAGTCGGTGACGGAGCGTTCCCATACGACGGCACGACCGACGATGGCGAATGGACGGGCAGCATACCGTTCGATGAACTTCCGAATCTTTACAATCCGAAGGAAGGTTTTATCGTCACGGCCAACCAGCGGATCGTCGGGACGTCGTACAAATATCAACAGATCTCGCGCGACGCGGCAGCGCCGTGGCGTGCGAGGCGGATCTACGATCTGCTAAAGGACGATTCGAAAGTGACGATGGATAAGGTCGCGGCAATACAGCATGACTCGTACAACATTCCGCTTGCGAATCTGGCCAAAGAGATCGTCGCTGCGAGTGCTGGGTCTGCGGAAACACTATCGTTGTTGAAGGGTTGGGATGGCCGGATGACACCCGACCCGAAAGCCGCTCTTATCGTCAATGAAATTCGCAACTGCGTCGGCGACAAGATTGCCGCAGCTAACAGACCCGCTCCAGGTTTTGTTATCCGCGAGCGTGTCCTGGATTGGGCGATTCGGGATCGATCGCCGAGATGGCTGCCATCGGGGTCGGATTACCCGGCGCTCATGAAGAGTTGCGATTCGGAGATCCGTGTGTCGCTTGCGGATCCGAAACGGCTAGGGCCTGATGAATCGAAGTGGAATTGGGGGCGACTATCTCTATCACGCTTACCGCATCCGCTTGCCGTCGCTCCCCTGATCGGCGGACAATTTGCGACTCCGCAAGTCGGACTTGCCGGAAGCGGCCAAACCCCGAACGTAGCTTCGGCGGTCTCGATGCGGCTCATCGCAAGTCCTGGTAATTGGGACACGACCCGGCATGTGATACCGCTGGGGCAGAGTGGTGATCCACAGTCGCCGCATTACAAAGATCAGTTCGAAGCTTGGCGTACAGGAACACCGATGATATTCCCGTTTTCTAAGAGTGCGGTCGAGGCGGGTACGTCGTTAAAGTGGACTTTCCAGCCCGGGAAATAAGCAAGCGTCAACGGATACTGACGGTCAGAGTAAACCGAGCGTGACGGTCGCAGTTATTGACCAGCGGTATGGGGTTGTCACCGGCTCCAGTTGGGTAGCTTATCCGCGTCGAGCCGCCGTCAAAGGTCGCGCAATCATCATCGGAACGGATACTTGCCGTCAGAGTTTGACCATCCCTCGCATAGAGCACGTAAGAACGAAAATTGCTGACAGTCCCGGTCACAGTTTCGGAAACGCGACCCGCGCGGAACGAGATCCTTGTCGGGCCGGGATCGTCTGCGTCTGTCGGAGGCAGTGATGGCCGTTCGGGAGGCTGAGAGTCCTGCTTCTTTGGTGTCGGCGTGCGCTCGGGCAGGATGGTCGGCTGCGGTGATGCGGCTTGTTCTGATTGACGCTGTGTCGCCGATGGGCTCTCCGACGCTCGGTTTCGCTGACCTTGCTCGACCGCAGTCTGCCGCGGCCAGAATGCGTAAAGAATACCGATCGTCGCACCGAGCGCCAGAGTCAGGACGCCCGCGAGAACGAATAGCACGAGCGTGCTCGTCTTCATGCTGTCTCTCGCAGGCTTTCGGATGACGGTCAGATCTTCGGGCGGCATTGACGGGGCATCAAGCGGGGTGCCGTCCGACAGACAGAACATATACTCGTCCAGGAACGTCTGGCCGCACTTTGGACAATTTTTCATCTAGCTAATTCTATCCGTGAAAAGGTGGAAATGTGAAAAAGTGAAAGGGTGAAACGAAATGCGAAGTTTTGGCGACCGGTTGAATCAACCCGGATCAGCTTTTGGAATTCTCCCAAGGAAATCCGTCAGAATTATTGTCGCTGCTTCGCCGTCCACCATAGCGCGCATCTCGTTTCCCGAGAGTCCCGCTTTCCATAACCTGCCGCGGGCTTCGTAACTCGTCGCCCGCTCGTCCTGGAGATATACCGGAATATTCAACGACAGCGATAGCTTCCGCGCCATATTTCGAGCCTCCGACGTCATCTCGCTCTCCGTGCCGTCGAAGTTATACGGCAAACCAACAACGAGCGCTGCGGCATCATATTCCGCTAGAATGCCGTGTATTTCGACCAGCAGTTTCTTCCACGACGTTCTTTGGATAGCAGGCAGAGGACGGGCTACGATCCGGAACTCATCGCAGACAGCAACACCAACACGTTTTGTCCCAGGGTCGAGGGCAGCGATGCGGCCGCTCTCCGGGACGCCCGAAAGTTCTGCAAGATCGGTTCGTTTAGCTGTTTCTCTTTGTTGCACTGGTTATATTGTTATCGGATAATTGACACGCGCCGCCTGTCTAAACATTTTGGCGTCTCATACGTAAACGTTCTTAGTAGTTATCATACGAGGTAAATTATGTCATTTCGCGGGAAAATATCGATTCTGATAGTTTCGGTCGCTATCGCGATGTACGCCGCTATCGGTGGCTTTTTAAGCCCTTGGGCACGTGCACAGCAGCCGATAAATGACGCCGGAGCACAGATCCGTATCTTTGAATCAGTGCTGCAGCATATTCAGAACGATTACGTCGATGAGCCGAATCTCGAGAAGGTCCGCTACGGTGCGCTCCGTGGGCTGGTCGGCGGGCTTGATCCGTATTCGTCGTATCTTACTCAGCAGCAGGTTACGGAATTCAAGGCGAATCAAAGTTCGAACAAAGTCGGCATAGGCGCAGAATTCTCGCAGGTCTCTCTTTACCTCTATGTAGTCTCGGTGACGAAAGGATCAAATGCCGAGAAGGGCGGATTAAAAGCTGGTGACGTGGTCGAGTATATCGAGAACAAGGCGACGCGTGACATTTCACTTTATGACGCACGTCAGATGCTGACTGGTGATGCCGGCTCGGTAGTGAATCTTCGCGTGTTGAGATCCGGCGAGAAACCGCAGCAGTTAAAGATCACTCGCGGAAATTACAAAGTTCCGCAGGCCGAGGCCCGCGTTGAAGCAGGGAAGATCGGCGTCATCAAGGTCTACAGTCTTGAAGAAGGCGAAGCCGGTGACATTCGCGCGCAGGTCCAGAGCCTCGCGAAGCAGGGTGTTCAGAAGATCGCTCTCGATCTTCGAGGTGTGGCTACGGGTACACTCAACGAAGGTGTGTCGGTGGCTAATCTTTTTATCAAGGATGGTGAGCTGGCAAAAGTTCTTGGCCGTGACAATAAGGTTCTGAAATCATTTCCAGCCGACCCGACGAAGACCATCTTCGACGGTAAGGTTGCGGTCTTGATCGATCTGGGTACGGCGGGAGCGGCGGAGGTCGTCGCATCGGCGATCCTCGATCGAAAGCGAGGAGAGGTCGTTGGCGAACGCAGCTTCGGATCGGGAACCGAACAGCAGTTGTTCACGCTTCGCGGTGGAGACGGATTGCTTTTGACTACCGCAAAGTGGGCATCGGCCGGGGGAAATCCTTTCCTCGGGGACGATCGGGCCACGATGGGTGTCAAACCTTCGGTTGAAGTTAAGCGGCCGGACACGCCCGAGCCACTTGAAGTTGAAGAGATGATAGACCGGCAGGACCAGCAGAATCAAAATCCGCAGCCGGCAGCATCACCCACACCGGCGAAGGAGCCAGTGAAACCCGTGGTCGAGGACCTTCAGCTTAAGAAGGCCCTCGAGATCCTGCAGGAAAAGTCGCAGGCCGCGAGAGCGGGCGAGTAGTCGATTAAGAGTGAGACCCTAAGGCCGGGCCCGATTCGGGACCCGGCCTTTTCGCGCAAAGTTGTTTGCATCCGCCGAAGGCTGGTAGAATCG
>JBKJOR010000279.1:0-8158 GCA_046595575.1 Pyrinomonadaceae bacterium
TCAACAGTCGCTGCGTCTCCGCAGACTCGCGAGAGAAAACCTCCTCGGCGAAGTAATCGAAGATATCTTTCTCAGATTGCTGGAGAACATGGTGAAGATCGAGCGGCTCGATGTCGGTTGCCGTATGCATCTCCTGTTCAGCTACCTGTCGTACGAGTTGGAGGGCGGTGATCCAGCCGTGAGTTCGCCCACGGTATTCGGCGATCTCTTCATCTTTTAGTTCAACGTGTAGAGTCTTACGAAACAACTCGCGGACCTCGTCGTCGGTGAACAGCAGATCGTCGCGCGTGATGACGAGCGCCGCGGATTGCGAACGCCGGCGCATTATGGCAAGCGGCGGCAGATCGCGAGTTGTGATGATCAGATGAACCAGGTCGGACGAATATTGCAGCAGGCGGTCGACCATTTTGTGAACGACCGTGTCTCGGCCGATGTGATGGTAGTCGTCCAGTACCAGGATGAATGGCTGCTCAACCCATTGAAGGATTTCGTTGATCAACAGGTCGGCAGCACGTTCGGGGAATCGAAGGATCTCTTCGCTTGCTTCGCTCAGATATGGGAATATCGCTTCGCCGAATTCAGGATGAATGTTCTTGATGCCGCGGGCGACGTATCCCAGAAAGACAACCGGGTCCGCATCTGTGTGGTCGAGTTGGTACCACACCGACCCGCGTGTTTGGTTGCGCACAAAATCCGCGATAAGCGTCGTCTTACCGCAACCTGCGTCGGCCGCGACCATGGTGATAGGCGATCCGAGATTGGCCTCAAGCTTTTTTGTTAGGCGCGGGCGTTCGAGCAGTTCGGAAACGGCTCGCGGCGGAAGCAGTTTGGTGCGAAGAAAGAAAATCTTGTCCTGCATTGCCTCGGATCGGAACGGTCGGGTGAGCGGCTATTATGTCACACCGGCCGCACGTTATCGAGGCGATCCCTGTTGGTCAAGCCCGGGATCTCACGGCTTTTGTGCAACTTACCTTTTGAAGAAATTTGGAGATCCGACCGAATGTCTCTGCATGACACCGCGCTGCTTCCGCTTTCGGGAAACCGTTTTTCTTTGCGAGCTCTTCGCACTCCGACAAGTTCAAAGCTAACAGCTTTTCGTCGATCACATTCAACTGCTGTTTCGATCTCAAGCGCCAAAGCGGACTAGGCGGCTTGCTCCTACAAAGCAGAAGCAGGTTAACGTGGTCCGGCAGCGACGATAATAAAAGTCCAAAGAACTCCCCAAACCAGTCCGCGTCGAAAAGGTGATGGACTCCGTCCAGGACGATCAGCAGTGGTTCGCTCAGGAGCTTTGTCTTACACTCCGCGAAGACGTCGACCAAGAATGTCGCCATGGAAGACTGTGACGGTGCTCGGGCCTCAGGAACCAGTGAGGGCGGATCGACCTCACTGCCGGCCGCGCTCAACACTGAAGCCGCAAAGTAATCCGCGAACACATGCCACTCGGCGTCCGACGATTCGACCGAGTACCAGGCTGCGTGGCTTTGTCTTCGAGCGAACGCTGCCGATATGGCAGTCTTTCCCGTCCCAACCCGCCCGGAAATAAGTGTTGCGGGAAACTGTTCAATGGATCTACGTAGAAGATCGTCGAGCCGAGGCCGCTTTATCAATCCCCGGAACAGCGGGATCTCGAGCTTTTCATGCAGAAGGTGAAAACCTGCCCGGTCGGTGCCAGAGTCGGAACCTACGGTCGTGTGGCACGTCGGAGAGTATTGTTCGTCATAGTCCAAAGTGGTGTCGAGGAAGTAAGTCATCATATGGATTGGACGGCCGTTTTCGGCATGTTCACTATAAAAAAGAGGACTTGAGAAAAACTTGAACCAGTCTCAAGTTTTTCTCAACCCACGTCCTTTACGCTGGCAATTGTTAAAAATGCTTAAGTCCTTGATTGATTTTAGATCTACACCAACGCTCGGTTCTTCCCTGCGGCGAGCGGAATACCGAACTACGAACGAGGGTTGGGAATTTTATGGCCGCTGCACTTCGTTTACTATTTTCGCCGCTGGAAAGCTGAACCGCTGAGGGAATGGCAGTTGCTAACCATGAGCCTACGCGACAAAATGGGAAACGTTCGGCTCCCTGGCTGTTCGATTTTGATGCAAAAGCAATCGCGAGTTCTTTCGTTTGCCGAACCTTTAAAAGTGAAACTCCTACCGTATCTGGGACGAATTGACAATAAAAATGGATAGAATCATCTCGATACTTCTTCTGCTCGCACTCACGGCCAACACGGCGAGCGCGGGAATTTCCGTCACCCGGTCCAACGGGATCACGCTGACCGGCGCTGACGGGATTCGATACATCGGGATGGACGGGATCACTCTGACCGGGGCTGATGGTTTTCTGAGTTATCGATCCAGCGGAATTACGCTTACGGGAGCCGATGGCATCACTCTCACCGGTGCTGACGGGCTAACATCGACAGGCTCGAATGGTTCGACCTACACCGGACCGAACGGTATAACTCTGACCGGTGCGGACGGGATCACCCTTACCGGTGCTGACGGGATTACGCTTACCGGTGCGGACGGGATCACGCTTACAGGAGCCGATGGGCAGCAATATCATGCCGATTCGATAATTGTTCGCCGACCAAATGGAATCACATTGACCGGTGCGGACGGGATCACGCTTACCGGAGCCGATGGAATTACTCTTACCGGTGCTGACGGTGCCGCTCGTGTCGGCCTCAACGGGATCACGCTAACCGGAGCGGACGGAATTACGCTGACGGGTGCCGATGGGATAACTCTCACGGGCGCGGACGGAATTACGTTAACCGGTGCCGATGGCGTGACTGGATTCGGATCGACGGGTGTCATTTTCGATCATACAAACCCGACCGGGATCACACTGACGGGAGCCGACGGAATTACGTTGACGGGTGCCGACGGGATCACCCTGACCGGTGCCGACGGCATAACGCTTACGGGAGCAGACGGGATTACGCTCACCGGCGCCGACAACGACACAGGCTTGCAGTCCCTCGACCCGGAACTCGCGGTCACGCTAAACAATGCGGCGGACGATAGCAACGTAAACGCAGTCGTCGTATACCACGGCGCAGTGACTAATGACGACATCTCGGCCCTTCAACAGATCGGCATCGCTGGCGGAACTCGGATGCGTGTGCTCCCTGCTGTTTATGTGACGGCGACGAAGTCGCAATTGATCGCAGTCTCGCAGCTCGACCGTGTCCGATCGATCTACGGAAGCCGAACACTGACCTTCAATTCCGATCCATATTTCAACCCTACCGGTATTCAACGGATCGCGGGCGATACTGAGATCCGCCAAGAGAATGGCGGCGTTCCGGTGACAGGTAGCAACGTGACGGTCGCTGTTTTGGACACCGGTCTAAACGCGACGCACGCGGACCTCGCGGGACGCGTCGTTCAGAACGTCCGGCTGAACGATCTACAGAGTGCCCCGGCCGGTTTCAATTATCCGTTGCCCGTGGAAAATCTTGTGAACACCGATCTGGTCAGTGGTCATGGAACATTCGTCGGCGGCGTGATCGCAGGAAGCGGTGCGGCTTCGGCTGGAAGATTTGGTGGGATAGCGACCGGCTCCCGGCTACTCGGACTAAGCGCTGGTGACACGAGTCTTCTCAACGTACTTTCCGGTTTCGATTATCTGCTCGACCGGGGAGCGTCCTACGGCGTCCGCGTAGTTAATTGCAGTTTCTCGGCAAATACCGTTTTCGATGTAAACGATCCGGTCAATGTCGCGACAAAGATGCTGAGCGAACGGGGTGTGAATGTTGTCTTCTCGGCGGGAAACTCCGGACCGGGAAACAGCACGATGAATCCGTACGCCGTAGCTCCGTGGGTCGTTGGCGTCGGTGCCACCGACGCCGCCGGCAAGCTCGCTAGCTACTCGTCTCGTGGAAACTTCGGCGACGAGCTTCAACATCCTGCTCTCGTCGCACCCGGAACAAATATCGTTAGTCTCCGCAGTTTACCGACCGTCACGGGCGTATCCGGTATCGCGGGTGCTGACTCGCAGCGGTTGTCTGCCTCCGAAATGCCGTATTACACGACGGCGACGGGAACTTCGTTCTCGGCCCCGCAGGTAGCGGGTGCGATCGCCCTTATGCTTGAGGCGAATCCGAATCTGACGCCGGCGAATGTCAAGGACATTCTCAGCCGAACTGCGACACCGCTTCCGCGGTATTTCCATCACGAGGCCGGAGCTGGCATGCTGAACACACACGCAGCCGTTCTCGAAGCTTCGTTCCCCGAGCGTCGCATGGGTACATTCCGCTCGACGATCTCTCGCAACGGGATCCGCTTCACCACGCGCACCTCGCAGACATTTTTGCAAACGGTTTTCCCGAACGTTGCAGCGTCATCGAGCGTCTCGATCCCGCAAAACACCGTCCAGGCGAGTATCAATATTGCATGGGACCTGAGTGCGAATGACTTCGGACTGAAAGTCTACGACTCGTCGGACGCTCTGGTGGGAGAATCGAATTATCTAAACTTGCCGGGTCTAACCGGCCGTCGCGAGAAAGTAGTATTCCGGAATCCGCTTGCCGGTTCCCTAAGGGCGGCCGCACGGCATTCGGGTTTCGTTGGAACTTCGCAGCAAGTCTTTGGTGCGGTTGAGGTAACTCAGGTCGAGTATCCGACGATGATGGATCTTGACTCGCTCGCGCCCGATCTCGTGGCTCATGCGGAGAAGAGCTTGCTTTCGAGCGTGATGCTGCCAGAAGGCAGAAAGTTCCGTCCAGGCACTGTCGTCTCACGTTCCGACTTTGCAGAAGCAATTGTTCGAGCGGGATTCGTGCCGCAGTACCTTTCGGCGTCTGCGATGTACATGGATGTTCGCGACATGTATTTCCGTAACGCGGTTGAGAGCGTCCAGAACAATCCGACCGGTGCGATTTTCGTCGATGCGACAGCGGGTGGACGTTTCTACCCACACAGCTCGACTACAAAACTTGCCGCTGCGATCGCATATGTAAAGGCCGCCCGGTTAGACTCACTTACTTCTTCAACCTCGATGCCACTGACGATCGCCGATGCATCGGTGATACCGATCCAGTGGCGCGGTTACGTCGCCGTCGCCCTACAGCGCGGATTTGTGAAGCTCGACGGCAACGCCTTCAATCCGTCGCGGAGCGTTACGCGGATCGAGCTCGCCCAATCTCTGAATACCATTATCGGACAGTAGGCGAACCACGACAGCAGCAGAGTTACCCGCACTAATTCCAAATTCTATTGGTATCGTACGAATCCCCGGATCATCAGTGCGTTTAAAGACAAAAATGCGGAACGGGAGTGCTGTCGAATGCAGTACGAAGGACATTCGTTGTGAGGACACTCCCGTCCCGCTGGGTCACTTTTCTAAGTTACTTTCTGGACCCGCAGATGTCGGTACTGCGCAATACACACATTCTCAATGAGCGAGATGTAGTGTGCTGGTATCGGCGGAGCAGCGGCACGCTATCTGTTCGAGTCCCGATCTGTTCCGAATCTCTATACGTGCCCGTCCGTAGTCGATCAGCTCCCGATCACGCAACGCCTGTGCAATGCATGTGACGCTCGGTCGGTGAACGCCCAGTGCGCGGGCGATGTGCTCATGGGTAAGCTTGAAACTCTGTCTTCGGCTTCGTTTGTGAAGCGTTAATAGCCAGCTACAAAAACGCTGCTCTACAGAATGGAATGTGTTACAAACAGCGCGCTGGGAAAGCTGCTTGACCTGTGCGTTGAGGTACGCATGGATGCTCCGCTGTAGCCTCGGGTCGCTCATTACCGCCCGTTCGAAGATGTCGCGTCCGATCGCCAGGGCGGACCCTGAGACGCAGACCTGGGTACAGTTAGCTGCCCGGCAGGATCCGAAGGCGGATGCAATACCGACTGCACCTTCGCTCGCGATGATGCCAACCTCGATCGTTCTGCCATCTTCGAGGATCTGAAAGTCGGAGACGACCGCTGATTCCGGAAAATAGATCAGGTCGATCTCGTCATCCTGCTGATAAATGTACTGGTCCTTGACGAGATGGGCTCGCTTGATGAACTGTCGCAGACCTAAAAACTGTTCGTGATTCAAGGCCTGTATGATCGCGTTCGCCGGTACCTGGGAGGCTCCGTCTGGTGCATCGGTCGACACCTTTTTCCCAACCGGGGTTCGTACCCCTTTGCCCGTGGCCATCCCGCTCAAAATGCCATTGCTGCCACCTCGACTGGCAATCGAACCTCTTCCCTGCGTGTCCATTGTATCTCTCCCCTCTGTCTCCAATTAACTACTGTTCAGTGCTTCTGATATCCAGTATCACGATGGTGCCTGCACGCTCGTCGTCGGTTTCGTAGGCTCGCGTCATGAATATCCTCGCCTTCACGACATCCGCGCCATATAAACAATCGAACGTAAACGCATTGACTGACTGGTCTCCGTATACGAATCGGCGAGAATGGTGACGAAGATCCTCTTTGTTCTCAAAGCCGGCGACGTCGCGAAAAAAGTCCCGGCGTACCATTACTTGAGTAGGCTCGTGTAAGACCTCGCCGGCCCGGGACCGCGAGTAGAGAACGGTCCCGTCGGTTGCGAGTTCGTAGAGACCAAACACATCGCCAGTGATTCCGTCCAACCCTTGCATATCCATCGAAGTTCGTTCGCCCGTCCGTTCTGCAAAAGATCCGGCTCAGTCTGTAGTCAACCGATACTTTTCCACCAAAGGCATCTGCAAGCGTTCTTGCCCGTTTGCCCTCGTTAGGCAAAATTACCCAATTCGTATAAGCAATGATGCGACTTTAGGAATTGACCCGGTATCGGGAAGATAGGAAATCTGAGTAGGGAGAAACCCTTGTGTTTAAAGTGATTTGTCGGGGACCCGACATCTGGATTGATGCGACTGTTTTGTGGAGAACCTGAGAGAACGCGGCTGGACTATTGTTCCTCTTCCAGCCAGCCCTTAAGGATGGCGTAGCGGACGATATCTATGCGGGAAGCAATCTTGAGTTTCCGCATTGCGTTGCTCTTGTGAGCCTCGACCGTCTTTACGCTGAGGTCGAGACGCGACGCGATCTCTTTGTTGCTGTATCCCCGTGCAATGAAGCGAAGAATCTCGCTCTCCCGCTCGGAGGGCTGCCCCATCCCCTCGCCCCGAAGCGGCCCGGACGCCCTGGCTGCGTACCCGCCAAGCACCTTTTCCGTTAGCTGCGAATCGACATAGGATTTACCCGCACTCACTGTCCGGATCGCGTTGATTAGCTCCGTTGGTGCGCTTTGCTTGAGTACGTAGCCGTTGACGCCCGCTTTGATCAACTGCTGGAGATACCCGTCATCCGTGTGTCGAGTGAGCGTCAGGATCTTAAGATATGGAAACTCCTGTCTCAGTGTCCCTGTTGCCTTCAGCCCGTTTAACTCTGGCATTGAGATGTCCATCACCAGCAGGTCGGGTAAAAGCTGACGAGTTTTTTCGATCGCGGCACGACCATCAGCCGCCTCTCCGACAACCTCCATGTCCCGCTGTGAATTAACGAGCATCTTGATGCCCTCCCGAACGGTGTTGTGATCTTCCGCTAGTACAATTCTGGTCTTCGCTTCCATACTCATTTTCCATTCACCGAATTAAAGGGAACCCGAACGAAGATCGTCGCGCCTTTCCCGGGGGAGGATTCGAACTCCACGGTGCCGCCGACGAGCGCCGCTCGTTCGCGAATTCCGATAAGGCCGAGCCCGCGTCCTGGATCCGATACGTCTCGCTTCGCACCCGGTACGAATCCAATGCCGTCGTCCTCGACTATCATAACGACCTCGTCCTTGCGGCGTTCGAGCACCAGGCTTACATTCTTTGCCTTGGCATGCTTGTAAATGTTGTTGAGTGCTTCCTGTGCTATACGGTAAAGGTTCGTTTCCACTTCCGGATCGAGTCTTTCCATTTTGAGCCGGCCTGAATGAACCTCCGACGGGATGCCGTGATGACGCGACCATTCCTTAGAAAATTCCTCGATCGCGGAACCCAGGCCTAAATCGTCAAGGACCGTGGGGCGCAGCTCGTAAGCCAGAAACCCAACGGCCGCATCAAGCCGGACAGTGAGTTCCTGCAGAACTGCGACCCGGTGGGCGAGTTCTGCAGGAACTCACTGTCCGGCTTGATGCGGCCGTTGGGTTTCTGGCTTACGAGCTGCGCCCCACGGTCCTTGACGAT
>JBKJOR010000229.1:0-4060 GCA_046595575.1 Pyrinomonadaceae bacterium
GAGCAGCGAATGTCGACGACACTCTTCAACGCGCTCTGGATGACGATCCCATATCAGTCGCGCTAACGACGGAACTCGGTTGCAATTCTTACTACGCACGCCGGTACGACCAATCGATCAAGGAATACCGCGAGTCGCTTCTGCTGGGGCCGAACAATTTTATGGCCGTCTACGGATTGGCGCGCACCCTGAATTATCAGCAGCAATATCAGGAGGCCATCGACGAAATAGAAAAAGTTAAAACTTTTATGCCGATAATGCCTCCGATCGCACTTTCCGAAAGGTCATACTCGTTAGGGAAGATGCGCCGCCGCGAGGAAGCGGAAGCGAGCCTGAAAATCTTCGACGAAGTAGAGTCAAAAAACATATTTGTAGATCCGTTCCTTAGGGCGATCGTTTATCTCGGTCTCGATGACCACGAGAAAACTTTTGCCTGGCTTGATAAAGCGGTTGAAGCGAGGTCCTCGTTGATGCCGACCTTGGTCAACGACGCCAAATGGGACGGTCTCCGCACCGATCCACGTTTTCAAAACTTTATAACCCGCATCGGTGCTCCTACAGATGAGCATGCTCAAAAACGAGCCGACCCAGCTTTCTGAGTTAACAAAGTAAAGCCAACCACATTCGCAGTCCGGAAGGCGGGCCTTGCCCCCGCTCTTAGCTTTCATTTCTACATCCCGAAGAGCCGGGGCAAAGCCGCCCTTCCGGACTTGCGAATGTGGTTATCTTTTCAGAAAGCGTGAGCAATCCACTTGCTAATGTGGTTATCTTTTCAGGAAGCGCGCGGATGCGCTATAGTTCGCTCGTTACTACCGACCATCTTAGACCTGACAAACAATTCTCGTGAAACTGAGAAGGGACTCTATGAAAAGCCTCTGTGTGATTTTCCTGGCAGCGTTTGCTGCTTCGACATTTCTTGGCTGCAATGCGCCGACGGCGAATACCAACTCGACCCAAGCTATCGCCGGTCCGCCGACCGTCGAAACGCTCAAGGCGCTCGAGGCAACGGCGTTCGATGCCTACAAGAAAAAAACCGGCAATTACTTTGAAGGCTTTTTGACGGACAAGTTCGTCGGTTCGGCCAATGGCCGACGCCTCGACAAGACGGCAATGATCAAGATGATCGCCGAGCACAAATGCGACATCAAGAGCTTTTCATTCGCGGAAGAAAAACTAACAAATGTCGGAGCGGCCACCGCGATCATTACGATGAAGGTCACGCCAGACGGAAGTTGCGACGGGCAGAAGATGGCCCCCTTCATTTCAGCCTCGCTTTATGTTCGTAACAGCACCGAGTGGCAGGGAGCCTGGCATGGAGAGGTTCCAATCGTCGATCCTAAAGCTCTGCCGCCGGCAACCGGCGACAAAGATGCCGAGCCGACAGTGACTATCCGAAGCATGGCGGATAGCGAGACCCGCGAGCTGGCAGCTATTGAAAGATCGGTCTGGGAAGGATGGATGAACCGCGACGCTAAAAAACTCGACAGCCTTACCGCCCGCGAACTTGCTTTTGTAAATATCTTCGGCGGGTATTTCACCAACAGGGTGGATACGCTAAAGGATTGGACCGAGAACCCCTGCGATATCAAGAGCGTCGACGTCGCCGACGCAGCGAGTATTTCAGTCGCGGTCGACACATCGATCCTCATCCACAAGGGCACGGCCAACGGTACCTGCTTCGGCCAAGAGGTCGGTCCGGTGCTCGGCACGTCGATCTACGTAAAGGATGGGTCCGATTGGAAGCTGGCATTCACCATGAACATGCCGGGACGTAACTAAAAGTGAATAGTGAATAGTGAAGAGTGATGAGTGACGAGTGACGAGTGACGAGAAAAAAATTAAATTGATTAGCTCCTCACTATTCACCACTAGTTTAAGACGGAGAAAAAATGAGCAGAGGCCGGAAGATCGTTCTTGGGGTATTAGTCGTCGTTGTACTCGCAACAGCAGGCGGTTGTTCCAAACTGCTCGATAAATTTAGAGAGAAGCATCCGGATCCTCCAGCGGGAGCCTTTCCTTCGCAAGTCGGAAAAATGGTGCTCGAGGAAAACGAGAGGTGGGGTAAGAACCCTAACTGCACGCGTGCGGACCCTCTTCATTGCTGGGCCTACTATGTCCTTCCGGGCGGTGACAACGAGCTGACCCGAATCCACTATTTCATGCAGATCTATGATTCTCCCGAAGAAGCAAATGTCCGAATGGAAGCTTACGCCCGCGAAGAAGGAATCGGCCCCAACGAAATCACATGGGATGACGGCGGTCCAAAGTTGGGAAAGTTATTGATCAAGAATACCGTTCACCGTTACGACGATGAACATATACTTGGATTCTGTTCCGCGTCGTACATAAGGGGGTCGACGTTCACCACTATCTACCATGGCGATAAGTGCGAACCTGCAAGGCAGTTTGTGAAAGATCTGACGTCTGACCCCAGCAACGGCGACCAACAACATTGATGCTTGGGGTGCAAGAGCACGGTCGCCCCGGCGATCTGATCAACAAGGACAAGATAACCACATTCGCAAGTCCGGAAGGCGGGCCTGGCCCCCGCGCTTCTGAATCAACAAAAAACCAGGTACCCATATTAGAAGAGCGGGGGCAAAGCCGCCCTTCCGGACTTGCGAATGTGATTGGCTTGAACAGTCAACTCTCGAGACAAGCTTCATTCTCCGCCGCCATTTTTTGTTGGCTCATAGTAGAAAGTTACTGCGCCGCAGGTGAATGGTTTCGTCTTCACAAGTTTGAGATCGATCCTGTCGTCTATGTTTTTTAATAGCGACAAACCTCTTCCCACTATGGTCGGATGAACGCTGAGTTGGAGCTCGTCAACCAGATCAAGGTTCAACGAAGCGACGATCAAACTCGGGCTGCCAACTAAAATGTCCTTGCCCGGTTCTTGCTTGAGTGCCAGAACTTCTTCTTCAATGTCTCTCCGCGCCAGCCTGGCGGTTTTCCATTCGACGTTTTTCAGCGTGCGCGAGAATACGATCTTGGGAATGTCGTTTATAGCCACCGCAAATTCATCCATTGATTTGTCACCGCTAGGATGTCCGACCAATGCCGGCCAGTAATTTTCCATAAGCTGGTACGTCACCCGCCCATACAAGATCGCTCCCCCGCTCCTCAGCAGCTCGGTATAGTGATCATGTATCTCCTCATCCGCGCTCATCGCCGTATGGTCGCAAAACCCATCCAGCGTCATATTCATCGCCGCAATTAGTTTTCTCATTCTGGTGTCGGTTCGCCCGTGATTGAACTTACCGGAATGCACTGTGAAGACGAAGAATGTCGGCCATTGTAGCAACCAATTCACGTAACCCACATTCGCAAGTCCGGAAGGGCGGCTTGCCCCCGCTTCTTATAAAACTTCATCATCATGATATTGCCAGCGTAAAGAGCGGGGCAAGCCCGCCTTCCGGACCTGCGAACCCGCGGACTTTGCGGAAGAGAGGCCGGCGTCGCTTTTCGATCTGTTCAAGCGCTTCCGCGCGGGTGAGAACTTGTGCGAGACCGAACGTCGGAACGATCAGGAGGATGAGAAATGGAAGCAATGTCTTCATAAGCGCGATTTGATGGTTCGATTATCTTACAGGTCTGCCCCCGAGCGCGCAGCTCGATTTCGGATTTGGGAACTGGGATTGAGGATTTGGACTCAGCGTCACGGCAAATCCGCAATCCCAAATCGGCATTCCGTAATGGGGTGACCCGGTCGCTACCGCTCGCGGTTCTGACCTGTCGGTCGCTACGGTCATTGTACGCGGATCAATTCTCGATGCTTTCAACGGGTGACCCGGTCGCTACCGCTCTCGGTACTGACCTGTGCGGGCAAAAAAAAAGAGAGTCGAGCGGTAGATCGACTCCCAATCCAAAATCCAAAATCTAAAATCCAAAATGGGGCGGACAGTCTGTCCTACTTGACCACGGCGCAGTCGATGTACTGGACGTCGCGGATGCCGCCGAGATAGGGCCCGCCGTAGGTGCCGGCGCCGGAGTAGGATTCGCGCATGTACACGGCTCCGACCTGACACGAGCTGTCTTTGGCATCTTTATAGATGACATA
>JBKJOR010000263.1:0-3219 GCA_046595575.1 Pyrinomonadaceae bacterium
CGATAGCGAAGAGCAAGTTATGTCCTGTTTATGCGGTCTCGAGCACGACGCTGGTGGGATTACAGATTCTGCTCGATCATATCGTCGAGTTTGCTCCGAACCCCGCAACGCATGAGTCAGAGTACGGTTTTAGTGATAATGAATTTGCCGGTGAGCGGATCACACGAAAATACTCCAATGACGAGCCCTTCTCCGCTTACGTGTTTCGTACGATCGCCGATCCGTTTGCCGGTCGTATCAATGTGATGAAGGTCGTCAGCGGTAAGGTCGCAAGCGATGCGACCGTCTTCAACTCGACCCGCGACACGCCCGAACGGCTAGGTGCCCTGCACGTCATTTCGGGCAAGGTCCTCGACAAGGTGAATCAAGCAGCCACCGGCGACATCATCGCGGTCGTGAAACTTAAGGATACGCAAACGGGCGATACACTCTCGGACAAAGCAAAACCGATTGTTTATCCGAAGGTCGAGTATCCCGAAGCAGCGATTGCGTTTGCGATCGAACCTAAATCACGAGCCGACGAAGATAAGATCTCGGGTGCTCTGCATAGAATCCTCGAAGAAGATCCGTCGCTGCACTTCGATCGCGATTCTCAGACAAAGGAGTTCATCCTCTCGGGTTCGGGCCAGCTCCACATCGAAACGGTAGTCGCGAAACTCGCGAACCGATATCACGTCGAGGTCGCCCTTCACCCGCCTAAGGTCCCTTACAAAGAAACCATCACTGCTCAGTGTGAAGTTCAAGGCAGGCACAAGAAGCAGTCCGGTGGTCGCGGACAGTTCGGCGATTGCAAGGTGATCTTCGAACCACTGCAACGAGGCGAGGGATTTGTCTGGGTGGATAAGATATTCGGCGGATCAGTGCCGCAAAATTTCCGCCCCGCGATCGAGAAAGGAATTATCGAAGCGGCCCTTGGCGGAGCCGTCGCCGGTTATCCGCTTGTAGATTTTAAGGTCACCCTGATCGACGGTAGTTTCCACGCGGTCGATTCCGACGAGCACTCGTTCCGAGCGGCTGGCCGAAAAGCCTATCGGGCCGCAATGGAGAAAGCCCGTCCGACACTGCTTGAACCCATAATGGACGTTGAAGTTTTCACACCGCAGGAAGTTTCCGGTGACATCATGGGCGATCTCAACAGCCGTCGAGGCCGGGTCGGTGGAATGGAAGTCCGCGGCAAACAGCAGATCATCAAAGCGAAAGTACCGTTGAGCGAGATGCTCGATTATCAGTCGAAGCTGAACTCCGTCACGCAGGCACGCGGCTCGTATCACATGCAGTTCTCGCATTACGACCCCCTGCCGCCCAACCTGTCGCAGAAGGTGATCAACGACGCCGTCGCCTCCGGACGCGTGCGGGCCCATGAAGAAGACGAATGAGATATCTCGTCTACTTTCTATTCGTCGTCTGGCTATTAAGCGGACTTGGAGCACTCCTGGCGGGGGCACTCATTCAGTTTGGCCCAGCGGATGCTCCGCGCATATCGCCTCGTCCGGCGTGGTATCAGTTCGCAACGGGACTCTATACGTTGTCCGCCACGGCTATAATTTTTTGGCTTTACATGAATGACTCGATCACTGAGTGGTGGGTCCTGATCGTAGGTACCGTGATGTTATTTCCCGAACTTTTAGCCCGGCTGTATTGGAAGCGGGAAAGCTAAATGTAGCGACGTGTGGAAGCGGAGATTCGTAGGAACTGAGATCTCGAGTGCCGCATGGTGTGGCGTGTCGATTGCACCTGACACCTGCATCACTTGGAGGTGTACGAATATGACTCAACAGCAGCGACGATCCACCAGCGACGACGACAGCAACAACGATCACGAACCAACATCCGGCGAAGGCAAGAGCGGTGGAAACGCCGGAGCCGGAAAATCGGGAACTGAAGGTTTGGGAACAGAAAAAAAGACCGATGACGAACGATTCGGTAGTCAAAAGCCGGACCGATCTTCCGGAGACAAAAAATAGGCGTGACGTAGGACGCTTTCGATAAGCGTATGCGTCGCTGTCGGCGACGATCACCGGCTCCGCTAATGCACTACGTTCGTGTTTGAGTTACCGCCCTTTATCGAGGGAGCCCATCTATCGACAACTGCCTTGGCGACGTCGGCGATGACCTTCTCCCGCGTGGGACCATCGGCAGGTGAATCGGACACATAGACAGCGAGCAGGATATGACGACCATCCGGGATCACGATGATGCCGATGTCATTGGTGGCTCCGGTAATTCCATTCTCGGTTCCACCCGTTCCCGTCTTATGGGCGACGGCGGCTCCATCGGGAAGCCCGCGTTTTATCCTTCGATCACCGGTCTCGGTTTCGTTTAGAAATTTGAGAAGGAGTGTCGTCGACGTCTCGGATAATCCCGACTGTTTCGCGTGGATCGCGCTAAGCAGTTTCACCGAGGCCTCGGGCGTCGACCAATTGCGATACTGGGTATCCCAGTCTTTGCTGATCGACTTCTCACTGTCGGCTACGATCAGATCGTTGACGCCGATACTGGTCAGGTACGTCATAACGCCTTGCGGTCCGCCGGCGAGATCGAGCAGCACGTCACTCGCCGTGCCGTCGCTCTCTGAGATCGAGTAGCGCATGATCCCATAGACGTTCATCGTCGTCCCCTGCGGATTCGCGTTTCGGATCGGGCTATGAAATCCCTGACGAACAAAATCATCCGGCGTGATGCTAACTTCCTGACCGATGCGAACCTTGCCTTCGTCGATCATCTTCAGCACCGCCATCGCGATCGGAAGCTTGTACACAGACTGCATCGGATAGTGACCGCCGCGGTCTAAATACGCTGACTGCCCCGTCTCGATCATAACGGCTCCGACACCTACCCGACCTTTAGCCGCTTCGGCAATCTTCGCGAGTTCGGCCTGCAGTCCGATATCGAGTTTTTCAGTAACTGAAATCGGCGTTGCAGTGGCGGACGGCGTCGGCAATGGCCGTTCAACATTTGCCTGTTCCGGCGATTGCGTATTGTCGTAAGTCGAGCAGGCAGTCGATAGGGCGAGTGTAGCGATTAGAATCAGTCGGATCATTTGGATGAGTAAAGCAATCACCGCGCCGATACGTCACGCAGAGGGGCAAGCCAGCCGTGCGGACATGCCAATGTCTTGCCCCGATAGAGCCAACTTATGTCGCCGCCATACGCCATAAAGAGCCCAGTTAAGGTCGATACGGCTCTTCCGCCAGGATGAGCGGAAAGGCTCTGGCTTTC
>JBKJOR010000338.1:0-7794 GCA_046595575.1 Pyrinomonadaceae bacterium
TAACCTCGACGCTGTCAAGCAACGCCGCCGCGTGATCGCACCGTATCGCGAGAACGGCGAACCAAAAGATTGGAGCGAATCCGCAGACGGGAATTTTCGTGACACGCATCCGTCGAACGTCTGGACCGACATCACCGTCCCTTTCTGGTCGATGCCCGAGAACACCGACCATCCGACGCAGAAACCGGAAAAGCTGCTCGCAAAGATAATTCTCTCAAGCACAGATCCCGGTGATCTGATACTCGATCCTTTTGCAGGCAGCGGGACAACCGCCGTAGTTGCGAAAAAGTTAGGTAGAGACTTTGTCGCGATCGAGTCCGACGAGGAATATTGTCTGCTTGCAGCGAAGCGACTCGAGTTGGCCGAGAATGACAGATCAATTCAAGGGTTTGAGGACGGAGTTTTTTGGGAGCGTAACTCGTTTAGACCAAAGCCTCGGAAGATTTGAAACATGGTGCACAAGCCTGAGCGAGGGCGATACATTCGACTCGGAGCACGTTGCACCGTGTTGAGCATATCGCCCTTACTTACGTGCGGGCTTTTGCACATTGCTGCCAAGCAGCTAGAGTTAGCCAAGACGGACAAGTCTATTCAGTGAAAAGGCATGTTCTGGGAATTGAATAGCCGAAAGCTACAAGGCTCAAGCAGCTTCAGAATGCGAGAGACTTTATGATCGCAGAGGACCAGCTGAAACTTTACACCTTAACGCCGCGCGATAGGCACCTGGACCTAATTCGGCATGTACTAACCAAGGAAATCGAGTTGGAGAAAGATGGGGGCTACCGTGAAGACGACGTTGCCTTACTAAGTTGTGTCCAGTTATTCAGCCGGGGCCGGCTAGAAGACGTTCTCTTAATCTGGGAAGCCAAGACCTCGGGATTCGATCCAGGCTCATACCTTGATATAAAGCTCCTTTGCGGGGCCCGCCTCGAACGTACCAAGACGTATTTGGCGACCCATCCTTCCGATGAAGCACGTGCCGCATTAGACTATATTGAGAAATGCGAGCTAAGTGGTGATTTTGAGGATTGGTCGCCAGCAAAACAAATGGAAGTGCATCGCAGTTATTTTGGAAGCTTGATAGGAAATGAAAATCGCGACGTGGAACGTTAACTCGATCAATATCCGAATGCCGCAGCTACTCGGCTGGCTCAAAACATCCGAGATCGACGTCGTCTGCTTTCAGGAGACGAAGACGGTTGATGAAAACTTCCCACTGGCGGCACTCAAGGATGCTGGTTTTGACGCCGCGTTCATGGGCCAGAAGTCGTACAACGGTGTAGCGATCATCTCGCGGTTTCCGATCAGCGACGTTCAGAAGAACTTTCTCGATGACGACGACGAGTCGCCGAAACGAATGATCGCCGGTACCGTAAACGGTGTCCGCATCGTCAACACATACATCCCGAACGGGAGCGAACTCTGGAGCGATAAATTCACTTTCAAGCTCGACTGGCTGCAGCGTCTTCGACGGTTTTTCGACGAAAATTGCTATGTAAACTCCGACGTTTTGTTGTGCGGCGATTTTAACGTCGCGATGGATGACCTCGATGTGTGGAGTGTTCCGGCGTGGGAAGGTAAGCTCCATTTCTCGAAACCCGAACGTGCCGCGATGACGCACGTCAAACAGTGGGGTTTCGTCGACGTCTATCGAAAGCTGAACCCTGATTCAAAAGAGTTTTCCTGGTGGAACTATCGAGAAGGGGCATGGCAGAGGAATCGCGGTCTCCGCATTGACCATATCTGGACCTCGGCGTCGCTGGCCGAGAAATGCACAGGCTGCTGGATCGATAAAGCCCCGCGGGCTCTCGAGAAACCAAGTGATCACACGCCGGTGATCGCGGAATTCAGGTTGTAAGCCGAACAACCTGTCCCGCCGTCTGAGCACAGACCGTAGCGAACTTAGCATCGGCAAGATCAAACTGTCATGCCCCTGTCGGAAGCATTAAAACTCGCCCTAGCGGCCATACTATCCAGTAAACTGCGCTCGTTTCTCACGCTGCTCGGTGTGATCTTCGGTGTCGCGACTGTCATCGTCGTCGTGTCTCTCGTCGAAGGATTCAACGCGTACGTCGATGAGAAGATCGCCAACATCGGCACCAATGCTTTTTCAGTTCAAAAATTTTCAATCGAGGACTATTCGAGTCTTGAGGCGTTGAACTCAGCCCGTCGGCGCAACCGGGATATCAGCGTCGACGATCTCGACGCATTGAAGAATCAGGGTGGAGCGATTGCCGATGCAGGCGGAAAGGCCTCGGCGATGGCTGATATTAAGTACGGTGATAAGACGCTTCTGAATGTTCAGATCCACGGCAGTACGCCGAATATCGCGGACATTGAAAAGATCGAGGCAAGCAAGGGTCGATATTTCATCAATGTCGACGAAAGCACTCGACGATACGTTTGTTTTATCGGCAGTGAAGCCGCCGAAAAATTGTTCCCGACCCGGTCGCCGGCTGGGGAGATAATAAAGGTCGACGGGCGCTCGTTTCAGATCATCGGTGTCGGCAAGGAACTGGGCTCAGCATTCGGACAAACGCGCGATATGTATGTCTCGATGCCGCTGTCGACGTTCCTATCAGCGTACGGTTCCCGCCGCTCGATAAACATCAGTGTGACATCAAACGGACCTGCCGCGTATGAAGATGCCGTCGACGAAGCGAGAACGCTGATGCGTGTGCGTCGCAAACTCGAACCGTCGGAGAAGGACAATTTCGGGATCGTTACGCCGAGCGCGATCAACAAGCTTCGCGACAAGATCTTTGGAACGATCCAGATCGCCGCGATCGGCGTCACATCTATCTCGCTTCTTGTCGGTGGGATCGTGATCATGAATATCATGCTCGTCAGCGTCACCGAACGAACAAAGGAGATCGGTATACGGATGAGCATCGGTGCCCGACGGAGAGACGTGCTAAAACAGTTTCTCGCAGAGTCGACCGCGCTTGCGCTTCTCGGAGGGGCGATCGGCGTTGCTGCAGCCTTTTCGATCGCAAAGCTTGTCGCGACCCTGACGCCGATTCCCACGGCTCTGCCGATCGGATGGGTTGTCGTCGCACTTGCCGTCTCTAGCGGGGTGGGAATGATCTCCGGTGTCTATCCGGCGTGGAGAGCAGCGGGGCTCGATCCGATCGAAGCACTCCGCGCAGATTGATCATGCGATTTGTACGCGCAAATTTTTACGATAACTTGCTCATCGCTCTCGACACGCTTTGGGAAAATAAGCTGCGCTCGTTTCTCACGATCCTCGGTGTCGTAGTCGGCACGATGACCGTCATCGTGATCGCAGCATTCGTCTCCGGTATCGATGCACGAGTTTCAAAAGAGATCGAATCGTTCGGTACAAATTCGATCTACGCCTTCAAGTTCGATCCGGGATTCAACATCAACCCATCGATGGAAGAGCGGACTCGGCCGCAGCTCAAAGAAGAAGATGCTGACGCGATCCGAAATGAATGTCAGGCTTGCGAGTTGGTTTCGCCCTTCATGTCGCCGGTTGATTTTGTTAGCGGTCCGTTCGCCGAGCGCATCAACATTCGCAACCGAGAGATCGAAATGACGAACGCGACTGTCATGGGATCTTCGTCGGATTATTTTCAGATGGGCGTGACGACGCTCGGGGAAGGACGCTACTTTACAGTGGACGAGGAAGCCAAGCGGGGTAGGGTCGCCGTCATCGGGATTGACGTTGCGAATACGCTGTTTCCGTTTTCGAAGGCGCTGGATGAAGAGATCCAGATCGAGGGCCGCAAGTACCGGGTAGTAGGCGTTCTTAAGGAGCGAGAGATCTTCCTCATCGGAGCGGATGATCCGAACAATGAGAACAAGACCGTGTACTTGCCATTCAAGACCGTCAAGCAACTTTATCCGGGTAACGAAGACTGCTTCATCATGGCCACGGCAAGGCCCGGGCAATTGAAAGATGCGCTCGAAGAGACGCGGAGCATTTTGCGGCGAAGGCGAAACGTCCCGTCGGACAAACCCGACAACTTCGGCGTACAGACCTCGGATCAGATCATCGAACAATTTGGAGCGATCACGGGCGGTATCTTTCTCTTGATGGTAGCGATCTCCAGCGTCGGCCTCCTGATCGGAGGTATCGGGGTGATGAATATCATGCTCGTCTCCGTGACCGAACGAACTAAGGAGATCGGCATCCGCAAAGCGATAGGTGCGCGGCGGGCCGACATAATAATGCAATTCCTGATCGAGGCCTCAACTCTGACCGGGCTCGGCGGGATCATCGGGATCGTTATCGGTGTAGTGCTGTCGCTGCTGATCAAGATGTTTCTGCCGACCTACATTCCTTACTGGGCGCCAATTGCCGGTTTCTGTGTTTCAGTCGGGCTCGGTATTGGATTCGGATTGTGGCCGGCTTGGAAAGCAGCGTGTCTCGACCCGATCGAAGCCCTGAGACATGAGTAGCGGTGGGTAAAATAATGGCAGGGCACTGTTCGAGAAAGTCGTAATACCTAGTCGCAGTTTCGGTACGCCCATGAAGCGGGGGATCTGATCGAATACGATCCCACTCCAAACGGTTGCGATTACGACCATCAGAATACCGGACCATTCCGCTTCGTGTGCCCTTCGTGTGATTTCGTGTGAGTTAGTGGTTTCAGTTCGTTGGCTAATATCTGAAACCACTAACTCACACGAAATCACACTAACAAAGCATCAAGTCGGACATACCACTACACGGAAAGAACGGAAGAGCGGAATGAAGATCGCGACCTGGAACATCAACTCGATCAAATCGCGCATCGATCACGTCGTGAAGTGGTGTGAGATGAATCAACCTGACGTGCTCTGTCTCCAGGAGACAAAGTGCGTCGATGAGAAATTTCCACGCAAGAGGTTTACAGCGATCGGCTATCAACAGATCGAAGTCCTCGGCGAACGTGCGTATAACGGCGTCGCGGTCATCTCCAAACTTCCGCTGACGGATGTCGTCAAAAAGCTCCCGGGTGATCCCACCGACACACATACCAGGTTTATCTCGGCCACGATCGACAATGTGCGCGTCGTCAATGTATATGGTCCGCACGGCACCAGCCTGGGTACGCCGAAGTATCAGTTCAAACTCGATTGGATAGCGCGCTTGCGAAAATATTTCGATAAGAAATTCTCGCCGGAAGAGAACGTGATCCTTTGCGGCGACCTCAATGTCGCGCCGCACGAGAGCGACGTGTGGAGTGTGGCGGCGTGGCGAAACAAGCTTCACTTCACAAAACCAGAGCGGGATGCGATACAGGAGCTAAAGAAGTGGGGATTCGTCGACGTGTTCCGGCAGATCAACGGAGACGAGCAAGAGTTTTCCTGGTGGAGCAATTTCCGGAATGATTTCGAAAAAGATCGCGGCTTGCGGATCGATCATATCTGGGCATCACAACCGCTCGCCGATCGCTGCACGGATTGCTGGATCGACAAAGATCCACGGGGGTGGGATCATCCGTCCGATCACGCCCCGGTCGTCGCTGAGTTTATCTAACCGACCTCGTTACCTTAACTCGCGTTCCTGTCACAGAACCTTCGAGTATCGAACGTCGTCGCGCTCGTTAATCGATACCCGGCTTTTCTAAGAGATCTTTCGCGTCCAATTGACGAGGTTCTGTAGCAGCAGCTTGATAAAATCTTTCGTCTTCTCGTCGGTCAGGTTCCCGGCCGCGTCAAATTTTTCACCAGCATTTCCGATCATCACTTCAGGCTTGTTGATCGGATGCATATCCAGGAAGACCATTATTTGCCGTAGGTGATACTGCATGCGAGCCGTGCCGATCACGCCAGGTGACACTCCCATGATCGCTGCCGGCTTGCCCTCCCACGCGCTGTCACCGTACGGGCGCGACGCCCAGTCGATCGCATTCTTCAGAACGCCCGGCACCGAATAGTTGTATTCGGGCGAGCAGAACACGATCGCATCCGCTTCACGTATCTTTCTCTTAAAGTCCACGACCTTCGCCGGCGGATTCTCGTCCTGGCCCTGAACAAACTCCGGAATTCCCGCAATGTCGAAAATTTCGAGCGACGAACCTTCGGGAACAAGATCGACTGCGGCCCTCAACGCGCCGCGGTTATGAGATCCTTCGCGAAGGCTTCCGGCAATACCCAAAATCTTAATTGTTTTATCCATATCTATTACCTTCTCCAAGATTAACCTAATCTGACGGTCGTCATCTAGAGAGAACGTCCGCCAAATCTTCAACCGACGCTTCCGATCGTCCCCGATCTTGTTTCCGGGAAGACTACCTTTTGAAACACCGGTAGACTTAAGAAGGCCTGAAGGATTAAACTGTCGATTGCGGAGTTATGGATATAAGGAAAGCAGCATTGATATTTGTCGGCACCGTGTGCGTTGCACTCGGCGTATTGGGCATGTTCCTGCCCCTTCTGCCGACAACCGTCTTCCTTCTGATGGCGGCGTACTGTTACTCACGCAGCTCAGAACGCTTTCATACATGGCTGCTCAACAACCGCCTATGCGGAGCGTACATCCGAAACTACAAGAGCGGAAATGGTATTTCCCTACGACAAAAGATCACGACGATCGCGATGCTCTGGGCATCGATAGGTTTCAGCGTCTGGATCATAGGCGGCCGCCTCTGGATCAGTCTTTTGATGTTCGGCATCGCGTTCGGCGTCACGCTGCACCTCGTCCTTCTGAAAACCTACCGTGAGCCGGTCGCCGGAATCGAACCGGTCGAACCGTCAAGGGTCAGGGGAATCTAACCTATTACTTCTGCGATCGATCCTTTCTCACCAATTCCATTATTCGTTTTGATAACTGCGGCAGAAGGAGCACCGTCTTTCTAATCGAGCCTGTGGCAAAGTATTTCGCGAAACCGCGGAACGTCTCAACGGCAGTCGGAGAATAGGGCATCCACCATGCGTCCGGCAGGATAGCGACACGGTTGACATGGATATGCTGGGGCTGAACCAGCTCCATCAGCCCTTCGAGTCCGTGCGTGCGTCCGCGGCCCGAGTTCTTAAATCCGCCCCACGGAGTCTGCCCGATGCCGTGCGTGTAGAGAACCTCGTTTACACAAACTGAACCGGCCTCGATCTGTTCGGCGACTCGTCTGCCCTTTGCATAGTCGCGCGTCCAGACGCTGGCGGTTAGACCGAACTCCGAATCGTTCGCAAGCCGGATCGCATCGTCTTCGGTTTTGAATGTCGCGATGGGAAGTGTTGGACCAAACGTCTCTTCCTGCATCGGCCTCATGTCGTTGGTCGCTCCGGAAATGACGGTGGGTTCGAAGAACAGATTGCTGATCGCGGATTGCTGATCATGGATTCCCTGGTATTCGATTGCCCCGTCGGATTTCGACCGCTGAGAATCCGCACTCCCCAATCCGCGATCGGCAATCCCAATACGTCCCCCGATCTCGATCTTCGCCCCTGCTTCGCGGAACGCGTTCACGTGATCTTCCACGATTCTCAACTGCCGCTCCGAAGACATCGCGCCTACCGAAACGTCTTCGCGGTTGCCCGGACCTTGCTTTAGTTCGCGGGTCCTTTCGACGATCAGCTTCGTCAGCTTTTCAGCTACACCTTCCTGTACGTATAGGCGCTCGACGGACGAGCAAGATTGTCCCGCATTGCAAAAAGCTCCCCAAACAGCGGCACCGGCGGCCAGCTCAAGATTTGCATCGTCGAAAACGATCATCGGATCTTTACCGCCGAGTTCGAGTACAACACTCGTAAGATTCTTTGCCGCGGCAGCTGCGATCTTCTTGCCGGTCGCGACAGATCCCGTAAACATTATCTTGTCGGGCGAGGCGTCCACTAGTGCGGCCC
>JBKJOR010000422.1:0-5538 GCA_046595575.1 Pyrinomonadaceae bacterium
GTTGCGAGCACTTCGTCTGGCCGCTGTCCATTCGCCGCACATGCGAGCAGAATCGCAGTCACCATGACCGAAAGTTTTCTGAAATAATTCATTTTCAAAGCTGCTCGATTCTAGCAGATTGATATTCGATTCTCGTCGTCTCGAGTAGATATTTGCTAGAATCGCCGAAAAGATAAAGTGTGATGCCAGAGGTAAGTCTCGGGGAACGGTGGACAACTTTAGCGATCGAGATGGACGACCCGGAGGCGTTGATTTCGGATGACATCGTTTGGTATTGATCTGGTAGTGTGGAAAACCAAAATACATCCGTGAATCTCTCTCGGGTTCACGACACTACCAGATCAATACCAAACGGTGTCATCCGAAATCACCGCCTCCGGGTCGTCCATCTAGATCGCCAAAGTTGTCCACCGTTCCCCGAGACCTACCTCTGGCATCACACTTTACCTTTCGGCGATTCTAGCAAACATCTACTCGAGACGACGAGAATCGAATATCAATCTGCTAGAATCGAGCAGCTTTGAAAATGAATTATTTCAGAAAACTTTCGGTCGTGGTGACTGCGATTCTGCTCGCATGTGCGGCGAATGGACAGCGGCCGGACGAAGTGCTCGCAACTTCAACCGGCATGACCTATAAGGTCTCAAGCCTCTCGCCTGAGGGGCAGAAGCTTTATGCGGAACGACGGACACTGATTTCGGACACCCGGACCAGACTGCTCACTGCGATGATCGCGGAGGTGTTGCTGGAGCTGGAAACGAAAGCTCAGAATTCGACTCGCGAAAAAATCTTTGCGCTACAAAAAGCAAAAGTAGCGGCACCGACGGCGGCTGAGATACAGGCCGTCTATAATGCTAATCGAAGTGAGCTCGGCGGGCGTACACTGGAAGAAGTTAGAGACCAGATCGTCGACTTCATAAACCACGAGGCCGAGGATAAGGCGGTTGACGATTACCTTATAACCCTCAGAACGAAATACAAGGTCACGATCGGAAAGGATGTTAACAGTATCGTACTCGGCCCCGACGAACTGCTTGCGACGATCGGTACGCGAACCATCACCGTCCGCGACTTTGACCTGGAGCACAGAGTCCGCATGAACGACGTCGAGATCGAGGTATTTGAGGAGATCAAAGCCGATCTCGAAGCCTCGATCTTCTCGGCGGTCGTCGTCGAGGAGGCAAAGGCACGTAAACTCGAGACAAGCAGCTTTATCGCCGCGGAGATCACGGACAAGCTTCGACAATTTACCGACGAAGAGCGGGCGGTCGTTGAGTCCGAATTGATGATGCGGCTGTTCGCTAAATATCGCGTCCAGATCTCGCTCGCTGAACCGACACGGATCGTACAGAACGTGTCGGTTGACGATGATCCGACAATTGGCTCCGCGGTGGCTCCGGTAACGATCGTGATGTTCACCGATTTTCAGTGCCCGGCCTGTGCTCGCGCTCATCCGTTGATAAAACAGGCGATCGCGTCGTACGGCGACAAGGCCAGGATCGTCGTAAGGGACTTTCCTCTCGAAGGTATTCATCCCGATGCGTTCAAGGCCGCACTCGCGGCTAACGCGGCTCGAGCGCAGGGAAAATTTCCGGAATATATCGAGGTCCTATATCGAAATCAGGGTGCTCAGGATAAGGTTTCACTACTCGGGTACGCCTCGCAACTTGGTTTGAATGCAAAACAATTTGAGTTAGACTTTAGCGACGCAAAAACAGCTGCGGAGGTGCGAAAAGATCAATCGGACGGACGCAGTTATGGTGTCGCCGGCACTCCTTCGATATTCGTGAACGGAGTTAAAGTGCATCGTCTATCCATCGTCGGGCTTCGTACCGCGATCGACCGGGCTCTAAGAAAGTAGTCGACGTTTTCAGCTTATGCGCTTATATCTTTTTTTGACCCTCATCCTGATCGCCGTCAGCTTTAGCTGTGGCGGCGGATCGAACGAATCAAACGTCCCGAAGAATTCGAACGTGAATAAAGCGAAAGTTGTGTTGCCGATCTCGAGCTTCGAAGTCGTAAATACTTACCAGCACGACCCTCGGGCTTTCACACAGGGCCTCGTTTTTCGAGACGGCTTTCTGTACGAGAGCACGGGTCAGGAAGGCGAATCGACACTGCGTAGGGTTGAGCTCGCGACCGGAAAGGTTGTTCAGAAACACGATCTCCCGAAAGAGGTTTTCGCGGAAGGAATCGCGATCATGGGCGACAATGTCTACCAGTTATCGTGGCGGGACAGGATCGCGTGGGTCTATAACTTGTCCGATTTCAAATTACTGCGGGAGCTTCGCTACTCCGGCGAAGGCTGGGGACTGACGCACGACGGCACAAACCTTTTCCTGAGCGATGGTACGCATGTAATTCGCGTGGTGAATCCCGAAACGTTTGAAACGGTGCGAACGGTAGTCGTCAAAGATGAGTCCGGGCGGCCACTGATGAAATTGAACGAGCTCGAATTCGTAAAAGGTGAGATCTGGGCTAACGTTTGGCACTCCGAAGAGATCGGCAAGCCGAATCACATCGCTCGCATAGATCCGACTTCCGGGGAATTGAAAGGCTGGATCGACCTCACCGGCATCTCACCCGGCGACCAGGGCGGTGAAGATAAGAGTGAGAATACGCTCAATGGTATAGCGTATGACGAAGCGAGCGATCGGATCTTCGTCACTGGTAAGAACTGGAAGAATCTTTACGAGATCAAGCTAAAGCCAAAACAATAATGCCCGACCAGCATGAAATCTTTATGCGTCGGGCGATAGAGCTCGCGAAGGAGGGTGTCGATGATGATCTCGGCGGCCCGTTCGGATGCGTTGTCGTTTTGGACGGCAAGATCGTTGGTGAAGGCGGTAATCGCGTGACCTCGACCAACGACCCCACGGCTCATGCCGAGATCGTAGCGATTCGAGCCGCATGCCGCACCCTAAACTCATTTCAGCTCGAAGGCTGCACCGTTTACACCTCGTGTGAACCATGCCCGATGTGTCTCGGAGCGATCTATTGGGCAAGACCCGGCCAGCTTTTCATCGCGGCGACGCGCGAAGACGCTGCCGCCGCGGGCTTCGACGATGACCTTTTCTATACCGAACTGGCACTGGCGAACGATGATCGGCAGTTGACCATGGAGAGCCTGCTCCGGGAAGAATCTCAGAAAGTATTCGAGCGCTGGGTCAAAAAGCCCGACAAGATCAAGTATTAGACCGGTCTAAAGTTCTTGAAATGTACCCGATTTTTCGGGCTGGACCCCATCTTTCGGGCTGTGCCCGTCTATTTTGCGGAAAAGCAAAGCTTTTCCGCAAAATAGAGCGGCGAACCCGCGAACGCTTTCTTCACGATGTCGAACACCTACTTTTTCATTCTGCTCGCTCTCGCAGCCGGGGCGATGATGCCGACTCAGGCGGCGACCAATAACAAGATGGCGATGGTTGTCGACAGCCCGATCTTGTCGGCGTTCATTTCGTTCGTTGTCGGTACGATCGCCTTGTTCGTTTACGTGCTGCTCGCCGGTGTGCCACTCACGAATCTGGCCGCGGCAAGGGAGGCGCCGGCAATAGCCTGGATCGGCGGACTCCTCGGCGCATTCTTTGTGGCGTCGGCGGTAACCCTTGTCCCGCGACTCGGCGTAGCGATGACGTTCAGCCTTCTAATTGCGGGACAGATGATAGTCACACTTGTTATCGATCACTTTGGTTTGCTCGGCGTGCCGGTAAAAGAGATCAGCCTTGCGAGGATCGCGGGCTTCGTGCTTATCGCCGGTGGTGTGGTGTTAATACGGAAGTTCTGAAGATGAGGTCAGTACCACCTGCGTCAGCGGGTGGTCGAGACTCGAGATCTCCGGACGACGATATGTAGTAGGCTCTGCACCATCCGCTGACGCGGACGGTACTGACCCGTTACGCTATCCCCCAATTAGATGATCTTATTCATCCTCAACAACGAAAACATCGCGACGGATCTGCCGGCGGGCACGACCGTGCTCGACTTTGTTCGATATCATAAAAATTTAAAAGGCACGAAGATCGGATGCCGCGAAGGCGATTGCGGAGCGTGCACGATTCTCGTCGGCGAGCCAAAGGGCGCCGATATTTCGTATCGGACAATGACCTCGTGCCTGATGCCGCTCGCAAATGCAGCCGGCAAACATGTTGTCACGATCGAAGGGATCAACCCCGAAGATGGCTCACTGACACCGGTTCAGCAGGCGATGGTCGACGAGAGCGGAACGCAGTGCGGATTCTGCACCGTCGGATTCGTGATGTCGTTAACCGGATTCTGCGTGGACAAGACGGCGAAGACACCCGAGATGGCGGTCTCCTCGATCGACGGGAATATCTGCCGATGTACCGGCTACAAGTCGATCGAGAGAGCAGCGGACTTGATCAGTAGGCAGTCGGTAGAAGGCAGAAGGCAGTGTGTGCCTCCATACTTCGGCGATGTTGCGGGTCGTCTAAGAACGATAGCGACACGAAATCCGCATTCCGCAATCCGCACTCCGCACTCGATAGTTGCCGGAGGAACCGATGTGTACGTCCAGCGCCCGGACGAGATCGTTGAGACCGGCGCGACCCACATCTTCTACGATGACACGCTTCGCGGTGTCACCGACAATGGACTCTTCATCGAGATCGGAGCGTCTGCCACGGTGACCGATATGCTTGAGTCGCCCGTGATGCAGTCGATTTTTCCCGATCTCTATAAACATCTAAAGCTCGTTTCTTCGACGCCGATCCGCAACATGGCGACGCTCGCCGGAAACTTCGTCAACGCTTCGCCGATCGGGGATATGACGGTTTGGTTTCTCGCACTGGACGCCGACATCGTATTCAACAACGGTCGCGAGATGCCGCTAAGAAAGCTATATCTCGACTACAAACGCCTCGCGAAAACCGACAACGAATTTATAAAGACGATCCGCTTCAAGAAACCGGGCGGAGATTTTTATTTCAATTTTGAGAAGGTCTGCAAGCGAACGTATCTCGACATCGCGAGTGCGAACACGGCGATCTCGCTGACAATCGAGAGCACGCCGGGTCCCGGCTGGCTGCCGCCCGCTTTGTCAGTACCGCCTTCGGTAGCGGGTGGGTTCTTGTCAGAACCGGAAGCGGTAGCGACCGGGTCGCCCGTCGATCACAAGATAATCTCCGCACACGTTTCCTGCGGCGGCGTCTCGCCGATTCCGTTGTACCTGAAGGAGACCTCCGAGTTCCTGCGAGGTCAGATGGTGAACGCACAGACGATCTCAGACGCGAACGAAATAATGCAGGCCGAGATCTCGCCGATCTCCGACGTCCGCGGGTCGGCGGATTACAAACGCCTCCTGTTGAGGCAGCTATTCAGGGCGCATTTCTACGAATTGTTCGGCGAGCCTGCGGTATAATTTCAGTATGAAAACCGTTGTAATAGAAGGCGAGAACGGCGATTTCACGATGATGCGTCACGGTAAGAACATCAAGGATATGGACCGCACATTCGACATCGAATTTTGGCAGCGGCAGGGCGATGCGGCCATCTTTAACGCTGCTTGGGAACTGGTACTGTTCT
>JBKJOR010000452.1:0-4403 GCA_046595575.1 Pyrinomonadaceae bacterium
AACCGCTTCCTGACCTTGTTTCAAAATCTGCTGCTCAGTTTCAAGCTGTCGGAATATCACACCGGGTTCCGGGCCTTTCGCCGCGAGGTCTTGGAAACGCTGCCGTTGAGCGAGAACTCCGACGACTTTGTGTTCGACAACCAGATGCTTGCACAGGTCGTGCATTTCGGTTTCAGAGTCGGTGAGATCTCGACACCCACCCGCTACTTCGCGGAGGCTTCGTCGATAAACTTTTCGCGCAGTGTCGGATATGGCCTCGGCGTGCTATCGACATCTCTGGCCTTTCGCCTGCATCGGATGAAGTTGGTCCGCTCGCACCTCTTTCGGGCCGAGGGCCATAAGCTTTCGACGAATTATTACAAGGAGATCGAAGGGGAGAAGAAGGCTCAAGGCTGAAAGCTTAAGCCGGAAGGGTTACAAAAACCGGGTCGCTTATTTATCGTGACAGCACGCGCAGCAGCCTCGCAATTGAAATGCGGTCTTGAGCTAAAACCTTACTTCAAGGAAGCTAAGGACAATCGCGACAAAACGAATGGCGGATAGTAAAAGCACCTTCATCGACGAATGGGCCGAGCCGCTGATATTCGGCGGACTCGCTCTCGCATGTGTTTTCGTTTTCGGTCAGACGGTAAGTTTCGATTTCATTAATCTCGACGATCATTCCTATGTTTACCTGAACGGGCCGCTGCTCAGCGGGCTGAACGTAGAGACCTTCAAATGGGCATTCGGGACGTTTCATTCGTCGAACTGGCACCCGCTGACCTGGCTTTCACATGCGCTTGATGTAAACCTTTTCGGCCTCAACGCCGGAGCACATCACGCCGTGAACGTAATCTTACACCTTGCGAACTCGTGCCTCGTTTTCATTGTCTTCCGGGCATACACCGGCGATCTCTGGAAGAGTGCGGTCGCAGCTTTTCTGTTTGCTGTGCATCCGGCGCATGTCGAATCGGTCGCGTGGATCTCGGAACGGAAAGACGTTCTGAGTACGATGTTCTGGCTTTTGACGATGCTCGCCTATGTCCGGTTTGCGCGAAGCCCGGTTGCGTCCGGCGGCGTTTTTAGAAAGATCACATCTCCATTTTTCCTGCTGACGGCTGCAATGATGGCGCTCGGTCTGCTCGCAAAACCGATGCTCGTCACCCTTCCGTTCGTGCTGCTGCTCCTGGATTTCTGGCCGCTCCGGCGTTTTGAGCGGATCCGAAATATTCTCCCGTTCGTGATCGAGAAGCTTCCCTTATTTGCTCTCGCGGTCGCGTCGAGCGTGATCACGTATCTTGCGCAGAAGGCGAGCGGCTCGGTGCTCGGGCTTGACAGGGTTCCCGTCGAAGACCGGATCCTGAACTCTGCAGTGTCGTACGTTAAGTACATCATTGTTATGTTTTATCCGGCGGACCTGGGAGTTTGGTATCCGTTCGATCCGGCGATCGGGACCGCGGCATTCGCGGCTTCGCTTGCAGTTCTGTTGGCCGTAACGGCGGTAGCCGTCTGGCAGATCCGTGATCGACCGTATTTTGCCTTCGGTTGGTTCTGGTTCCTGGGCACGCTAGTCCCCGTCATCGGTCTCGTACAAGTCGGGTCGCAATCGATGGCGGACCGCTATACGTACATCCCGTACGTCGGATTGTTTATCATCGTCATATGGGGAACTGCCGAGCTGTTGCAGAAATTTGAGATCGACGTGCGCGTTGTTGGTGCTGTTTGTCTGGTCGTGATCAGCGTGCTCGCGTTCGTCGCGAACAGACAGGCGAGCTATTGGAAGAACAGCGAGACGCTTTACACCCGCACACTGGCGGTGACGAACGACAACTATTTTTTGATGTCTCTTTTGTGCCGTCATTACATCGACAAGACGTCTGTCGAGAATGCGGAACGGCGTTGCACGGAACTCCTCGACAAGACGTCCAACTACATGGAGGCGCATAATACGATCGGGTGGTTGAGGGTTGAACTCGGCCGTTACGACGATGCTTTGATAAGCTACAACAAAGCGCTGCAGATCAGCCCAAATAGTGCGATCGTCCACTCGAATATCTCGGTAGCATTATCGAAAAAGGGTGATACCGAACAGGCCGAAAAGTATCTCCGGCGGGCCTTGGAGCTTTCCGATAAAACACTTAGCGGCGAAGCTCTGGCGTATACCTACAACGCCCTTGGCGAGGCTTATGCGGCGAAGAAGGATATCGTCAAGGCGCGAAGTTCGTTCGAGACCGCCCTGCGATACGATCAGAAATTTGGAACCGCGAGAGAGAATCTGGAAAAACTGCAAGGAGCGAAATAAAACCTATGGATAGACGTGAATTTATTGCGGTGACAACGGCCGCGTGTGTTGGGATAGCAGCGGGCGACGGCTTCGGCGCCGTAAAGGATTTCAACATCGAGGAAGCGACCGTCGCAAGCCTGCGTAGGGCGATGCAAACCGGCGAGGTTACATCCCGCGACCTGGTTGCAAATTACATCGCCCGCATCAAGACAGGCGATACGCGTACGAACGCGATGATCGAGATCAATCCCGACGCACTCGAGATCGCTGCCTCGCTCGACCGTGAGCGAAAAGCCGGGAAGGTGCGGGGGCCGCTTCATGGCATTCCCGTCGTGCTGAAAGACAATATCGACACCGCCGACAGGATGAGAACAACGGCTGGGAGCCTGGCATTGTTGAATGCTCCGGTCCCAAAGCGTGACGCCTTCGTTGCCGAACAGTTACGACGGGCCGGAGCCGTGATACTGGGAAAGACGAACCTCAGCGAGTGGGCGAATTTTCGTTCGACCGCGTCCACAAGCGGCTGGTCCGGTCGCGGCGGCCAGACGAGGAACCCCTACATTCTGGACCGAAACCCGTGTGGATCGTCATCAGGAACCGGTGCCGCGATCGCGGCGAATTTTGCCGCTATCGGAATCGGAACGGAAACCGACGGCTCCATCGTTTGTCCTGCGTCGATCTGCGGGATCGTCGGTCTCAAGCCAACTGTCGGCCTGATCTCGAGAAGCGGGATCATACCTATCTCCGCGTCGCAAGACACAGCCGGGCCAATGACTCGGACGGTTGCGGATGCCGCGATCATGCTCTCGGCCCTGACGGCGGTAGATGCATCGGACGCGGCAACAATGCAGAATGCGACCAAGGCCCGAACCGATTACGAGACATTTCTCAAGCCCGACGGTCTGAAGGGAGCCTTGATCGGAGTCGCTCGCGACTTCTGGGGCAAGAAAGCTGAGGTCGATAAGGTGGCCGATGCGGCGCTCGATGCGATGAAGAAGGCCGGTGCAACCCTGGTCGATGTTAAGTTTCCAAATCTGGACAAGTTCGGTGACGCCGAATACGAAGTGCTGCAATACGAATTCAAGGACGGCCTCGAAAAGTATCTCGCCGGCCGCGGATCGCAATACAAGAATCTCGACGATCTGATCAAATTTAACAACGACAATGCCGCGCGTGAGATGCCGTACTTCAAACAGGAGATCTTCGAGTCTTCAGCGAAGAAGGGCCCGCTGACATCGAAGGAATACAAGGAGGCTCTGGCGCTTTCTCGCCGGCTGACGCGCGAGGAGGGAATCGACAAGGTGATGGACCGGCACAAGCTCGACGCGATAGTCGCTCCGTCAAACGCACCGACGTGGATGATCGATTGGGTGAACGGCGATTGCGGAAGTAACTATATTTCAAGTTCGTCGCTCGCGGCCGTGGCTGGTTATCCGAGCATCACAGTCCCGGCCGGCTTTATTCGTGAGCTGCCGATCGGTATCTCATTCTTTGGCAGGCCTTATTCGGAGCATGTGTTGATCAGGATCGCGTATGCGTTTGAGCAGGCAACGAAGGCGAGAAGGAAGCCGAAGTTTTTAGCGACGGCAAGGTAGCTGATATTGGTTGCAGCGATAGGTCAGTACCAGCTGCGTTAGCGGGTGGTGAGAGCGTTAGGACAGGATCGACGTGCAAGGGACCAAAGTGGATGAAAAAAATACGTCAATTAATCTCAACATTTATTATTTAGTCTGATTCACACACCCTTTTCGTCGATCATCGATTTTTCCTTATATTCTTCCCAGAGTTCTTTCGCAAGCCTAAATGCAGCCGCTTCACTTACACCAACCATCGTAATAACCGAACTCCAAGAATGTTGTCCGACTCTGAAGCGCCTGATTATCCATTCACCGAAACCATCATAAAGTAAATCCGTTTCCCCTCCCTTAGCGAACGTATATCCCTCAATGAAGGTCTGCAACTTGATCACAGATGCATGGCCCAGATACAGCGCGGGCCGCTCTAAGATTTTCTCCATCAACTCAGATTTAGTCATTTTTTACTCTCTCACAAAGCAAGAAATCTACTGTTCCAAAGTAGTAGATTTCTTGCTTTGTGAGAGAGTAAAAAATGACTAAATCTGAGTTGATGGAGAAAATCT
>JBKJOR010000460.1:0-10790 GCA_046595575.1 Pyrinomonadaceae bacterium
GCTGGATGCCGGCATCTTCGCCTGCCAGTTCCTGAGGAACAAAGCCGGGGAGGAAAAGACCGGAGTATCGATAACTCCCCGCTCTCTTCACTGCCCCGTCAGCCGACCAGCCCGCCGACGAGGCGTCGGCACCCCTCCTCAAACCAGGAGGGGAGTTAAATCCGGCGACTCCTCCTAAGACGGGAGGGGAGCCTGCGCCGTTGGCGATCGGTGCGCGCGGATCGCGTGGTCCCTCATACGAATAGAACGAATGGATCGTATCGCCATACGTCGCGATCGCCGCATGCCGAACCGAGCCGTTCTCATCAACTAGATCGCGAGGCTCGCTGATCGCCGCCGCTCCCCTTTTCACCGCTTCATTGAACGCGTGATCGGCGTCTTCAACCTGGAACGCTATATCGCGAACGCCGTCACCGTGCTGCTTGATATGTTCGGCCGCTGGATGCTCTGGCGAAAGCGGGGTGGTCAAAATGAAATTGACGCGGTTCTGCCGCATTAGATAGCTCGTCGTTTCGCGGTTTCCGGTCTCCAAGCCGGAGTACGCCGCCCGCGAAAATCCGAAGGCCTTCCGGTAATAAAACTCCGCTTGCTTTGCATTGCCGACGTAAAACTCGACGTGATGTATCTTCTTTAGTCCAAGAGGATTCTTTTCGCTCATAAAACTTAGACGACCTTGTTTGTGATATTCAGATAATAACTCAACGAGGACACTCGTGCGAGACGTCGAGTACCTGACAGATAACCTGCTCCGGAAGGGGTGTGATCATCGTCAAACATGACATCGATCCACCCACCTATTTTCAACTTGCAGACTCGCCGTTTGTGATATAGTTCGTTTACCGTTCACGCCCTGAAAGTTTTAATAAAAGAAGAGGTTGACCAATGCATGACGCAAGCGATTCACGTCATCCGATACACAACCGACTGCTGTCTGTTCTACCACCCGACGAGTTTGGACAGATCAGGCCCCATCTTGACCCCGTAGCCTTCGAACCGGGAGAAATGCTAGCGCGGGCGGGCGATCAGGTCCAGACCTGCTTTTTCCCGAACACGGGGATGGTCTCGCTGCTCTGCGTTACCGAAAATGGACGCTCGATCGAGGCCGGATTCACCGGATTCGAAGGCATGATCGGGATGCCAGTTCTTCTCGGAGAAAACGAGATGCCGTACGACGCCCTCGTTCAGGCGCCGACCGAAGGATTTACCGCCGATGCCCGAGAAGTCCTTTCGCTCTTTCGACGTAACGGCGTATTTCATGACGTCGCCCTGCGGTTCGCCTATGTGATCCTGAAACAGATGGCACAGACGTGCGTCTGCAATCACTTTCACACGATCGAGGCCAGGCTCTGCCGATGGCTTACGGTGATGTGCGAACGCTCGAGTGACCACCACCTTAGAGTCACGCAAGAGTTTCTGGCCCATATGCTCGGCGTACAACGAACGAGCATTGGACTGATCGCGAACTCGATGCAGAAAACGGGAAGCATCCGCTACGCACGAGGGCGTGTCGAGATAATAGATCTCGAGCGACTCCGGGCCTCGGCATGCGATTGCTATCGGGTCGTGCGTGATGAGTCAGCGAACTTTCTTGCTCAGATTGCCGGACCCCATATGTCGGATATCCGACAGACAACATCGGTCGTTTAGGTCACACTAAATACGACTACTCCTCAAATAATACTGTGACAGAAGAGAACGAGACATCTATCCCGAAGAAGGTTTTGTGTGTCGAGGACGACCGCGATACCTGCGACGTGCTGCATTTTGTGATGACCGATTATCACTTTACGGCAGTCCATTCTGTCGAGGAGGCAGAGCCGCTGATCGAAACGCAGTCGTACGACCTTTACGTGTTGGACAACTGGCTGCCTGATGGGTCGGGTATCGACCTCTGCAAAAAGATCCGGGAAAAACACGCCACGACACCGATCGTTTTTACGTCGGCAATTGGCCAACGTAAAGAGATCGACGTGGCAATGGAAGCCGGTGCTGACCGCTATCTCGTAAAACCATACGAACCCGAAACGCTAATTAGTACTGTCAAAGAACTCTTGAATGATCCGAACATCAAAGGCTAGCTTCTGAATCGTGAAATATACTCTCGCGTCACTTCCTTCAACTCAGCATACGATGGGATAACGTAGAGGACCGGCTGCATGTCGCTATACGTGAACTCGTGACGAATAACTTTCTCTAGTTCGAACGGCCGCCGCTCGACGTTGTCGGAGAAGGCGTGCTCGAGCTCTCCAAAACTAGAAAGGAGACCCGCACCGTAAGCTTTAACCTCACCTTCGTCCTGGACAAGCCCGAACTCAACCGTAAACCAATAAAGGCGTCCAAGCTCTTCGAGTTGCTCGTCGGTCGCGACGCGCGCTCCGTGGCCGATAAACTGCGAGTAGTCCGCAAAGTTCGGGTTGGTGAACATCGGAATATGCCCGATCGCTTCGTGAACGATATCCGGTTCGGGAGTATATTCCGGTCGCGAATGATGCCTGATGTACTGCGTCGAGAGCATCGTCCGCCACGAAAGCCAGCTTAGGAACGCACGGGTGTCGACTAGTCCTTCGATCGGCGCCAGGCGGAAGTTTGTTAGCTCCTTCAGCCGACGGTTCATTTCAGAGAGTTGCGGGATGCGGTCATTCGAAATACCCAGATCACGTTTTGCTTGCAGGTAGAACGGGCTGGCGTGTTTCTGATGAAGCTCTTCAAGGCGAGCCGCTACGTGTCGCCATATTCCTTGCTCATGGTCGTTATATTCGACGTCGATAATGACACCAGTCTCACGAAAATTTTTTGAGAGCCCGGCGATATAGTCGCGGCGTTCGCGGTATTCCGCGTCACTGGCGCCGGGGTGATCGAGTTTGAGCTCCTCAATATCCTCAAAAGGCATGTCGGTGAACGGCGGAATATCGGCGTCCGAGACATGAATATTCTCGAGGCTAAACGCAGGTTCGGCTAGGGCAGTATGGGTCGGCATCGCGGCGGCTCCTGTCATATGACTTGATGTTTGAACTTGATCGTCTTTCGTGAATAAATATTCTATTCGAATCCGCCCAAACGATGAATAACGATCGTATGTTAATGTGCTAATCTGCCGGTACATCGTTAGTTTGTTCTCACTGTTGGCCTAACGATGTAAGGCGAGATATGGCAATCGACGATATCGACCGAAAGGTTCTGGCGGAATTGCAGGAAGATGCGCGGGTAAGTTTCGCCGAGCTCGGCAGACGGGTTGGCTTGACCACACCGGCGGTTATCGAGCGGGTGCGAAAGCTCGAGGACAGCGGTGTGATCACCGGCTATCGAGCGGAGATCGACACGGCAAAAGTAGGACTGCCGATCATCGCCTTTGTCCGGATGAGTATTACCGGAGTGGATTACAGCCACATCATCGAGGTAGCCGAACATTCGAACGAGGTGCTTGAATGCCATCGCGGAACGGGTGGAGATTCGTTCATAATGAAAGTCGCGGTCTCCTCCGTTGAACACCTGCAGCAGATCATCGACAAGCTCACACCCTACGGAATAACGACCACCGCGATCGTACTGTCGTCGCCCGTAAAGCGGCGTGTCATCAACATTGCCTGAGATGAATCGAGCTGCCGACCGAATTGTAAAAACCTAAGTTTCAATAACGCAGCTCTCTAAGTTCACACTGCAAAAGCCAGCGCGTGAGCAAGGGCGATACGCTCAACGCGGAGCAAAGGCCTCGCCGACAAAGCGAGAGCTAGTTTGAGCACTCACCAATAGACCGAGCAAGCCGCTGACCGGGTTGCACCACCGTGAGTGTATCGCCCTTGCTTACGCGTGGGCTTCTGCACCATGTCGCCGACTCGCTCTTTTTTCCTGATAGATATAAATACTTGACTACGGCGCGTGGCATCACATGCAAAAGCCAGCGCGGGAGCAACGGCGATATGCTCAACGCGGAGCAACCACGGCTGCAAAACGGCTACATCTTATGAGCCTTAGAAACGAAAAGCGTCGACGGGCGAGAAGCACGCGTCGACGCAACAGTCTATTTCTTCAACTATTCTGTCGTCTTGCCGTCGAATTCCTCGTCATCCGCTTCTGCTTCCGCTTTGGTAGCACGGACGATGCCGTCTTTGTGATGCGGAGGTGAGTAGAGGGTGTAGATCTTCAACTGCTCGCTGTCAGAAACATTAACTACATTATGCTTGGCTCCCGATGGGACGATGACCGCATCGCCATCCTCGACTTCGTACTCATTGCCGTCAATGAACACCTTTCCGTTTCCGCCTTCGAATCGGAGAAATTGATCGTTCTCCGCGTGCGTTTCAAGGCCGATCTCTTCGCCGGGCAAGAGGCTCATTAGGACGAGCTGAGTGTGTTTTGAAGTATAAATAACCTTGCGGAAATTAGAATTCTCCAACGTGTCTTGTTCGATATTTGAGTTAAATCCCTTCATGTTCGTTCTCCTTGTTGACTGTCTCCATTCGGTCTACTAGTTACTAATTCCATGCCACGCCGCTCCGCAGGCGCATGATCGTTCGATCTAGCCCGACCGTCTCGAAGACCGAGAGCATCGACGGACCGACGCCGACACCGGTAATTAGTGTTCGAGCGCCGTTCATGATCACGCCAAGCTTTGTACCTTTTTCTTCGGCGAAAGCCTTCACGACGGATTCAATGTTTTCTTCGGAGTAAGATCGAGAACGCTCATCGAGGTGGTCCTTATCTGCAGAGCCGAACTCCGCGTCTAATCGACCGGCGAGCTCGGGCAGCCAATCTCGAAGGTCGGGAAACTTCGTCAGATTTTTGGCAACTGCCGCGGGGTCGAAGTCGTAATCTTCACTGAAATATGCCCGACCCTGTGACGAGAAATCTTTCAGCGTGAAAAAGCGATGGCGGATAAGTTCGACTGTTTTCTCAAACCACGCACGTCCGTTTGAAGATAGAACCACCCCGTCAGCCGACCACCCCGCCGACGAAGCGTCGGGTCCCCTCCTCAAACCAGGAGGGGAGCTAAATCCTGCCACCCCTCCTTCGGAAGGAGGGGAGCTTTCATCCTCGTATTCCTCTCGCCAAAGTTTGGCAGCCTTCAGTTCGCTCTTAACAAGAGGCAGCAGCTCCGAAAGCGGCATCGTGCGGATATACTCGGCGTTCATCCAAAGAGCTTTGTCGTCGGTCCAGTGACGCGGATCGTTCTCGTGAAAATTGAAAACGGCGTTCGAGCGATGAATCTGCTCGAGCGAGAATTTATCGACGAGCTCGTCGAGCGAGTACATCTCTTTCTCCTCACCAGACCCGGCTGACCAGCCGAGCAGCGCCAGAAAGTTTCGAAATGCGGCCGGAATGAAACCGGCGTCGCGATACGTAGTGAGCGAGACTATCTCGCCATGCTTACGCTTTGAAAGCTTGCCTTTATTCGGCGCCAGGATCAGAGGCAGGTGAGCGAATGTCGGAGGCGTGACGCCGAGGGCTTCGTAGATCAGGATCTGCTTGTGCGTATTCGTAAGATGATCTTGTCCGCGGATGACATTCGTGATCCCCATCTCGATGTCGTCGCAAACGACCGCGAGGTTATACAGCGGATGCCCGTCAGAACGAAGCAACACAAGATCTTCCGTGTCCGAATATTCCCGCTCCTGGCGACCGTAAACCGAATCTTCGAAAACGGTTTTCCCCGATTCCGCAACTTTCAATCGGATCGCAAATGGCTCGCCACTGGCGGCGCGAGTTTCGCTCTCCGTTTCAGCCAGATCGCGATACGGATTGTCCCGCATGTTCTTGTCGGTCTGCCGGGCGCGTTCGACGATCGCCTCTTTGATCGTCTTGTCGCTGACAGCTTCCTTAGGCGTAAAGTCTCGATACGCTTTCCCTTCGACAAGGAGCCTTTTCGCGATCGCGCGATGCTTATCGGCATTGTTCGATTGGAAAACGATCTCTTCTTCGTGGTCGAGTCCGAGCCATGCGAGTCCGTCAAGTATCGAACGGGTCGACTCCTCGGTTGACCGCGCGAGATCTGTGTCCTCGATGCGGAGCAAGAACTTGCCACCTGTTTTCTTTGCGTAAAGATAGTTGTAAAGAGCGCTGCGGGCAGAGCCAATATGCAGGTATCCCGTGGGGCTGGGAGCGAAGCGGACACGTGTCGTCATAGCTAAAGATTTTTACTTATGATAGCCGTCAACGCAAAGGCAGTACTAAAGCGGGCGCTCAGTTAAGTTGCGCGATTTGGACAAAATTTCCGCAGGTGTCGTCAAAGATCGCTTCGATCCCCCAATCCGTCTTTGTCGGCGAGCTCTTAAACTTTACGCCTCGATCTCTGAGGGCTTCGAATTCCTTCTGGACATCGTTTACGCCGAAAATGATGACTGGAATACCGGCGTCATAGATTCCCTCGAAATACTTGTCTGAGTTGAGATTGCCTCGCGGTTCCAATAGTAGCGATGTTCCGTCCGGATCTTCCGGCGACACGACGATCGCTACCATGGCCTCCGGTATATAAAGTTTTTCCTTAAAGCCGAGAATCTCGGTGTAGAACTTGAAAGCGGCTATTGGGTCGTTCACGGACACGTTCGTAAGTGCGATCTTCATAATTGAAATACCTCGGGATAAAAATTATGACTCGACGCTGTGAGACGCGCCAGACCCAAAATGTGAAAAGCCGTCGGGCGTTACGCCGACGGCTTAAACACATCAAACTGGCGGAGACGACAGGATTCGAACCTGTGGTACCCTTTTGAGGTACAACGGTTTAGCAAACCGCCGCTTTCAGCCACTCAGCCACGTCTCCAATCGTGCCGAAAAAAGCCAGGGTTTAATTCTAGCCGCAGTGCCAACTTTGTCAAGGAATGGGGCATCATACTGCCCAACAGCACATGGCTTTGCGGTTGACACATTTGGTTTTTGCTTGGAAAATACAAAGGTCGCTCGAAACCTACACAATTTGTTCCCTGACCCGGTTCCCGGTTTCGGACGAGTTAGCCGGAAAATATTTTCCAGAATACGTTCGCACTTGATGGGTTTTACTAAATCAATTTTCATAGGTAGAACATTGATCGTGATGCTGACGGTCGCGACGCTGGGACTTGCTGTCGAGCCGCCTACACCGTCGGCAACCATCCAGCGAGGGAATCTTGGCACGATCAAGGGCGTCGTTAAAGACGACGGTGGTAGTCCGATCGCGGATGCGACGGTGGCGATATTCAAGGCTGGGACGTCGAGGGTTCTGAAACAGGTCCGCTCGGCAACGGACGGCAGCTTTATCGCCCGTATGCTTCCTGGAACCTATACGATATTCGCAGTTGCCCAGGGCTACAATCCCGTCACGCTTTCCGAAGTTCAGATCAACGGCTCCACTCAGCTCACGTACGGTTTCAAATTAGAGCGGGCCGGCAGCGGCAACACCCTTCCCGAAAAACGCCTCGATCGAAATAATCCTAAATGGGTCATCCGATCTGCACAGACGGCAAGATCGATATATCAGAACACTGAGGGAACGGCGTCCGTCACAGAAGAAAGAGAAGAGACCGCACCGGATAAGACGGAGGAAGGCGGTAAACGCGACGGTCAGTCTGTAGCCGAGACGTACTTTGCCAGTACTGCCAACGGTAGCTACGCAGGTGTAAATTTCGCAACGCTCTTGCCGGTTTCCGACGACGCGGACGTAGTGCTCGTCGCCCAGGCTGGGATCGGACGAAACGCCCCGCAGAGGTTTGAAATCCAGACGAAGTTCCGCCCCTCCGAGGACCATCAAGTCCGGCTTAGCAGCTCGATCGGTTCGTTTGGCTCCTTCGTCAGCAACGGTGAAGAAAAGTCGCTTGGCCAGTTCTCAATCCAGGCTCTTGACGAGTGGAAAGTACGTGAAGGAGTAATCGTAGTTTTCGGTTTCGATTACGCAAGGTTTGTGGGTGGCGGCGACGATTCGTCGATCAGCCCACGCCTCGGATTCCAGCTCGACCTTGATGCCAAGACCCGCTTTCGGTCTGCATATACAACTCATACGGAAGAACGAACGTGGTCGAAGGCGATCGAATTAGAGGATTCGCAAGTGATCTTCCGTGACCCGGTTGCGATCGACGATCTGATCATTGAATCGGGCAAGCCACTCTTGAATAAGAGCAATCGGCTCGAATTTGGTATCGAACGCGTGCTCGATAATAACTCGAGCATCGAAGCAAATGTTTTCTTCGATACGACACTCGGTCGGGGCGTCGGTCTGACGAGCCTGCCGTTCGACTCGTCCGGGACGGCGTTCACGGATCTCGTTGGTAATCAGCAGGGCAATGCAAGTGGATTTCGGGTGGTTTACTCACGCCGTCTGAACGGACGCTTCAGTACAGCGGCGGGGTACAGCCTCGGTAATGGACAGAAGCTTTCAGGCGAAGGGATCTCGAATCCGGCCGACATATTCGAGAATGACATCTTCCAAACCTTCTTCGGACAGTTTGAGGCGGATCTCAAGACCGGAACGAACGTCAAAACCGTCTTCCGACTTTCGCCACAAGCTACCGTTTTCGCGATCGATCCGTTTCAGGGGCGTCTCGCGATCTACGATCCCGGCCTTAGTGTCCTCGTAACGCAAAGCTTGCCAAATCTCGGCCTTCCGTTTCACGCCGAAGCAATGGTGGACGCACGCAATCTATTCGATTTTCAAAGCGGGGTCTTCGGTGAGGAGGGCTCGCTCAGGCTAAGCTCACATCGAAGGGCGCTCCGCGGCAGCATTCTCGTAAGGTTTTAATTCACATGTCCAGAGCGGCCCGACGGCGAGCCCAATAGTAAATGTCGGGGTTCATCCGGATCGAATCCACCGGATTTCCGTGTCCAAATTCTTGGATTGTCGAGCAAAAAATTGAATAACGAAATCTGGCGAACGTTGTAAAATGGGCTGGATAGCTCGCATCGGGGAAAAAAATCGCCTTTCGCCCGAGACTTAGTATTCATCTGTAGCTGGAACGGCTATTGCCTCGTTAAAGCCGGAAAAGTTTGTCTCTTGGTCGATGCAAGTCAAAGTACTGACAAGTTGGAGTTTGATGTGGCTCGTCGTGACGGTCTTACTCGTCGCCGGCGGTGCACTGAACTTGTCACAGCGTGCCTATCACGAACTTCCTCCGACCGATGGCGTGCTATGGGTGCAAAAGCCGGATGGAGTTTATGCCGAGAAGGTGACGCAGGGCTTTGCCGCTTCGCGGGCGGGGATCTCGAAGGGCGATAAGCTGCTGACGATCAGCCTCGACGGCACGTCGTTCGACGAGGTGGCCTCCGTGGCTGACATTCCGATGTACCTGGACACGGCCGGTCCGGGTGGGAGCCTGACCTACTACTACCAGAAAACGTCCTATTCTTTCTCCAATTACTTTTACTACGCCGATCTTAAGAACATCGATACGCTGCCCCGCTGGACCCCGTCGATCATATTCCTGACCCTCGTCGGACTGATCTGGTTGGGCGTCGGCGTCTTCGTCTTGTTCAAACAGGGAAGCCGCTCGCCATTCGTACTGCATTTCGCGATGGTCTGTCTGGCGGCGTTCGTATTTCACGTTTATCGATCGATAAACCTTGGCCAGGATTTCGATCTCGCAGTCAGCTTGCTGGACGACATCGCCTTTGCGTTTTTCCCACCACTGTTTTTGCACTTCTGCCTGCGCTACCCGGTTCACAGCGATGTCTTCGATAAGCAGCGGTGGAAGACGCTTGTGCTTTACGCACCGGCCCTCTTGATCTCACTTGGGTTGACGTTGCTTTTACTCGTCCCGCACGTGGCCCCGGATGTTGTTGGCCTCGCGATCATCGGCTTTACGGCGAGTTACAAGATCCTTCCGATGATCAGCCAGATCCTGACAGTGCATTTCGTCGCCGGAATCTCGATCGGCGCGAGTGTCCTGCTATGGCGATTTCTGACTAACCGTCAGGCGGTCGTTAGGCAAAGACTAAAATGGGCGATGTGGGGCACGGTCTTCTCGATCATTCCGATCCTGATCTTCCAGATCGCCCGGCAGTTCATTTACCTACCCGAGGACACTATTTCGTCCGCTCTCACCACTCTGCCGCTTGCGTTGATACCTCTAAGCTTTGGGCACTCCGTCGTCCGCTATCGCCTGATGGACGTCGACGTCGTTGTCCGCCGGGCGCTGGTTTACGCGATGACGACGGTCGCGATCGCGATGATGATCGGAGCCGTTGCTCTCGGGCTTGTCTTTCTCGCCGTCGGTAACAATCTGTCGACGACCGAGATCACACTGCGTGCCCTGATCGCGATCCTTGCGATGGCCGCGATCGTGATGCTCAGCGAACCGCTAAAGAATTTCCTGCAGGAACGCGCCGACCGGTTCTTCTACGGTGAGCGGTACGACCTCCGGCAGGGCCTGCTCGATTTCGGACGGACGCTGTCGGCGAATACCGCTCTCGAACCTCTGCTCGAGGGTTTGATCGAGCGATTGAAGCAGGTGCTGGGCGTCGAGAAAGTGGCTGTCTTTATCGAAGACGCCGCGGGCAATTACATGCTGGCTAAGTCAGCCGGGTTGAGCGCGGAATTCCGCATCCCGCCTGACTTTCGTCACATGATCCGAACGAAATCGGCCGAGAAGGGAATAGTCCGTGCCGATGAGATCGACCTCCAGGATCCTGAATACCCGGCTACGAACGGGAACGGACATAACAGCAAAATCCCAGTCCGACAAGAGCTTCACTACTTCGTCCCGTGCGTCGTTCGAAGCAAGATGATCGCGGTGATCGGACTCGGCCGTGCGAGTGACGGTTCGCTGCTTTCGTCCGAGGACCTTGAGATCCTCCAGACCGTCTCCGGTTATATCGCTGTCGCGATCGAG
>JBKJOR010000139.1:0-8334 GCA_046595575.1 Pyrinomonadaceae bacterium
GCTTACTACGCCGGCTTGTCCCGTCAAGGAAGAGATGGAATCTCAAGCTACCGAGATCGTTCGAGGGCTTGAAGGCGTCACTAGCGTAAACGTGACGATGGATGCCGAGGTGCCTCAGGGACGCGGCATCGCTAACAATATTGCGATCCCCGGTGTGAAGAATATCATCGCTGTCTCGAGCGGAAAGGGCGGGGTCGGCAAATCGACGGTCGCAGTTAACCTCGCTGTTGCCCTCGCCGCGGACGGAGCAAAAGTCGGCCTGATGGACGCGGACGTCTATGGTCCGAACGTTCCGATGATGCTCGGCGCGAGTTTTAATGAGCCGGAAGTCGAGAATGGTCAACTTAAGCCTTTGGTGGCGCACGGCATCAAAATGATCTCGATGGCGCTACTGGTGCCGCCGGATAAGCCGATGATCCTTCGCGGGCCGATGCTTCATGGCGTTGTCCGTCAGTTTCTGAGTGACGTAAATTGGGGCGAGCTCGATTACTTGATCGTCGACATGCCGCCCGGAACGGGCGATGTCCAATTGAGTCTTGCCCAACTGGTTCCTGTCCAGGGCGCAGTTCTTGTCACCACCCCGCAGGAAGTTTCGCTTTCGGACGTCCGCCGGGCCGTGAAGATGTTCGAGCAAGTCAACGTTCCCGTCCTGGGTGTGATCGAAAACATGTCTTATTTCATTGCTCCGGACACCGGCAATCGCTACGAAATCTTCGGGCGCGGCGGCGGAAAGAAGTTGTGTGCTGAATACAATTTGAATTTCCTCGGCGAAGTACCTTTGGGAATGGAAGTCCGAGAAGGCGGCGACACGGGCGTCCCGGTTGTCGTCTCATTTCCCGACTCGCCCCAGTCCGCAGCATTCCGTCACGTCGCTGAAGAGGTCGCCCGACAGGTTTCGATCGAAGCAATGAAGCCGGAGTTGGTCATCATGTCGCGGGCGAAGTAGAAGCGTATTCAAAAGACATCTACTTATGGCTGGTGGAAGGGCGGTCGCAACGAATATGGCCTTATTCTTCCCGGCCCGTCGCTGATCAGACAAGTAACGACCCCGACGTTCCAATACAATGAATTTATGAACAAACAAACTCATTGGGAAAATATCTACGCGACGAAGGAGGTAAAGGGCGTTAGTTGGTTCCGCAACCATTTGGAACCATCTTTACAATTGATCGACTCAGCACAGCTTGACCTCTCCGCTGCGATAATCGACGTGGGCGGCGGTGCGTCAACCCTGATCGATGATCTCTTGGATAAAGGCTTTTCGAACCTTACCGTTCTCGATATTTCCGCGGGCGCGCTGGACAAGGTAAAAAGTCGCTTAGGCGGCAAAGCGGCCGGGATTACTTGAATCGTCGCGGACGTAACGCAGGCTGCGTTACCGGCAGACGCGTATGACCTTTGGCACGACCGTGCGGTATTCCATTTCCTGACCGACGCGGGCGACCGTGCGGCCTATCTGGAAAATCTGAAGCATGCGTTAAAGCCAAAAGGTCACTTGATAATTGCCACGTTTGCGGATGATGGACCGTCGAAATGCAGCGGCTTAGAGGTTGAGCGTTACGACATCGAGAAAATGAAGCATACGATCGGAGATGGATTCGAGCTGCTGCATAGCTTTCGTGAACAGCACCGAACGCCATTCGACACAATACAGAACTTCCTATACGCACACTTTCGAAAGGGCGACACAAAAAATTAAGCCGAATCTTTTATTCCGCCTTTCGATCTCTAACTTCGACCAACGTGCACCCGGCCGACCGCTCACGAAATCCCTATTCGCACAGCCCTCGAATTTACTTTTGCTAGCCCGTCCGATCTATAATGGTGGTCGTTCAAACGTAGACAGCACCGTCCGGGTTCCTTGGAGAAGCTATATGAAGCTGAAGTTTGCCGGAGCACTTGCAATTCTGATTGTCGGCCTGTCGTGCTCAGCCGTTCAGGAGTCTCCGTCTGATGAGTTAGCTCTTCGTACGTCGCCCGTTCAAGTCGGCGAAATAGCTCCCGACTTCACGCTCGAAGATCAGAATCATCAGAAGGTGACGCTGGCTTCCGCACGCGGTAGGGCTCCCGTAGTACTTATTTTCTATCGCGGCCACTGGTGAACGTATTGTACCCGGCAGGTTGCCGGGCTCCGCTCCCTCTTGCAAGGGAATGAATATGAATCGGTATTGCTTTATGCGGTTAGCGTAGATACCCCGGCCGTGAGTCGAGAGTTCGGTCAGAGGATCGCCGCGGACGGAAACGGGGCAATAAGTTTTCCGATGCTATCGGATCCCGACCATCGCGTGATTGACGGGTACGGTCTCCGCGATCCTGCGTACACGGCACAGAAGTTCGACGGCATTCCGTACCCGGCCGTATATGTGATCGACAAGACCGGCCGTGTTGCCTGGGCCAAGGTCGAAACCGATTACAAGCAGCGACCCCGCGACGAGGCGATACGCTCCGCAGTGCGAGGTGTCTTGCAGTAAGATCTGGGCAAAACGCTGTCACTGGATCAACCCGAAGATACTTATCAGCACTACATCGCTGTTTTCCACCCCACGCGCGCAAATGAGCTGTTTGCCGTCCCCGGACCAGTTAAACCAGAATATTTGATCAGTTTTGAAATCAGTCGACCGCCTTGGTGCTCCCCCGGCCAGAGGTTGGATCCAGATATTTGAGACTCCCCCGGAGGTGACCACATAGGCCAGAGCATTACCGTCGGGCATCCAACGTATGTTTGCCCAACTGGGCCCAGGAGAATCAAAAATTTTCGGAGGCTCGCCCCCTTCAAATGGGATCACGGCTATTTTGGCGGGCGCATTCGGTTGGTCATCCCAGTAAACTGCGGCGATCAGTTTGCCGTCGGGCGACATGGCGGGTGATGAAAGGGACATCTCCGACATTAGCGACGGCGCACCGCCCTCGATGGAGACTCGCCAAAGAGTCGGCTTACCGGCATTAAGTGTGTATACGACCCAATTCCCGTCAAGTGAAAACTCAGCATGGTCTTCACCACCACCGCTCGTCAACTGCTTTGGATTAGTGCCGTCAATATCGATGCGCCAGATGTGCTTGGCGCCGTCGCGAGTGGATGTAAAAACAATGAATCGGCCGTCCGGTGAAACGGCGGGATGAAGGTTAATCCCCGAGTTTGACGTTCGCTGGGTTTGGCCGCTGCCATCCGCGTTCATCATCCATACATCATCGTTGCCGCTGGCCTTGGACACATAAACGATTTTGCCGTCGGGCGTCCAGACGAGCCCATCCTTTCCGTCTCGCTTGCTTAGCCCGCCGGTGAGCTGAGCTGCCCGGTTTGTATCCCCATTCGGGAGCAGCCAGACGTTCGAAATAGTCTCTGACTGTACGGTGACCAATCGACTCGAGTCCGATGTCAGACTGACGCCGGAATAACTATTCAGATCATTTGTGATCCGCCGTATGTCGCCGCCCGTTCGAGACAGATACCAGATCTGTGAAAAATCGAAGTTGGCAGAAGCCTCTTCCGAGGCGTCAAGGATCAACCCGCTGCCGTCTCGCAGCCACCCTACCTGTCCCATGTTACTCCAGGCCTGAGAAGGGATCGGTTTCTCCGGTCCACCATCCGCGGGCAGTTCGACTACATGAGTATTGTAAACAGGAACATGACTGCCGGCGCCGCACGCAATGGTATTGCCATCCGGAGACCACGATACGGTCGTGAAGAAGTTCGGGAACTTGCGCACTGCGAGATTTCGTTCGCCGCTCCCATCGGCGTTAGCCACCATCAAAGCATGCTCCCCTTGCTCGACGAAGTGTCGGATAAACGCAAGACGCTTGCCGTCCGGAGAAAATGTGACGGCACTGCCGACGTTCGAGATCAGCTTGCGCGGCGTGCCGCCCACGACCGGGACTTGATAAAGGGTCGTCTGACGGTTATTCGTTTCCGAGACTACATAAAAGATAAAGTCGCCGTCCGGCGAAAAAGTGAGACCCGTGTACCGGACGTCCGCCGGAGGCAATTTCTGCACATCGCTATTGGTATTGACTTGTCTCACCCGAAGGTGCTGCTGACCTTCTTGTGTCGTCACATGGACGACATACCTCCCATCGGGAGAGATTACTGCATGAGAAGCCTTGCCGGTGCTTGTTAGCCTCGTGATCTTCATCGTTTGCAGCGGCGTGGCCGGCTGCCTGGATGGATCGATCTGCCAATAGGATTTGTACAGTTGTATCCCCCCGAAGCCTACAGCCGCCAGTACTGCCATGATCGCCACCGTCGCGACAGTAATACGTTTCCCATGCCGTTTGATCTGACCGACTATGTATTCCGCGCTCGACGTCGGGAACGGTGAGATCAGCTCAGTAGTGCGGGTCGTCGGTTCATGGGTATCATCGACGGCTTGTTGTTGTCCCGTAGTGACACCCGCGCTCGGTGCCGGCTGCACCGAGAGTTCAAGCTTGGCCTTGAACTCTAACTCATCGCGCAACGTTCGAAGATCAATGAGTAAGTCCTTAACAGACTGGTATCGTTTCTCTCGATCCTTGGCCAGGGCTTTTGTGATTATCCGTTGCTGTTCACGCGGGACATTCCCCACAAATCGCTCAAGTAGCGGGGGCTCGCGCTCAAGAATGCTAACTATAGTGTCGCCGGGCGTTGACTCCGCGAAAGGCGAACGGCCGGCTACCATCTCATAGAGCACACACCCCAGGCTCCAAATGTCAGTACGGGCATCCACCTTCACCCCACGTGCCTGCTCAGGAGACATATACTGCGCGGTACCCATCACGATTCCGTCACCGGTATTGACCATTGTTGAAGCTTCCGATTGGTTGGTCGGTTGTGCGGTAAGCTTTGCCAGGCCAAAATCTACGACTTTCACGATCCCATCTTGCCGGAGCATGATGTTCTCCGGCTTGATGTCCCGGTGGATGATGCCCACTTCATGAGCCGTCGCTAAGGCGCTCGCGACTTGCGTCGCGATGTCGAGAGCGTCCGTAATCTTCAACGAACCGCGGCCTATGTGATCGCGAAGCGACTCGCCTTCAACGAACTCAGTGGCAATGTAATGCGCCGAGTCGAGATGTCCGACCTCATGGATGGTCAGGATGTTCGGGTGGTTGAGCGCCGACGCGGCCCGGGCTTCCTGTTGAAACCTTCTCAGGCGTTCGCTGTCTTGCGTGAAGAACGTGGGCAGAAACTTTAGTGCGACTTTCCGGTTGAGACCAGTGTCCAGAGCGAGGTAAACCTCCCCCATTCCACCGGCTCCGATCTTCTCGATGATCTCGTAGTGACCCAGCGATTTCCCGACCAGGCTATCATCCGGCTTACTGGAAACGACCGCGGCGATAATCTCAACCGCCGGAGATTCGAATTGATCGGCAGCCCTGCTGTGTGCGGCGATCAGGGATTCGATCTCCTGCCGCAACTTATCGTCGCCGCCGCATTTTTCGTCCAGAAATGAAGATCGTTCCGCCTCCGCCATTTCGAGCGCGGGATAAAGGATCTCCTTCACCTCTTGCCATCGTTCAGAGGATTTCATTCTGTATCGCCGCTCATCTCTCGGTACAGCCAGGCTTTCGCCATGCTCCATTCACGCTTGACCATATCGACTGAGAGCCCCATTGCCTCTGCGGTCTCTTCTATCGTAAGCCCACCAAAAAATCGTAGTTCGACAACCCGTGCTTGTTGGGGGTCTATCTTCTCCAGATTTGTGAGGGCTTCATCAATGGCGCTCACTTCCGCGCTTGGATCGTTCGAAACTAAACCCTCGTGGTCGAGTGATACGTGAACGGCACCCGCCCCACGTTTTGCGTATAGATGGATGCGGGCATGATCCACCAGAATCCGCCGCATCATCTGTGCCGCGATGGCGAAAGCAACAGTAGAGAATGATTTGAAAAAAAATCCTCCGCCAATCTCCACCCGTTCTCGTGTTTTACGGATAAGGTAGCACAAAAGCTGCCTTCGTCATCACAAGAACTCGCAACTTGAGCAACAAGATCAGACCCATGATAAGAAGCAGAACCATGAAGAATCGAATCAATAAAATGCCGATACCCTTTCTAGCATGTGTATTGATTCTTACCCTTGCGTGCGTATTCCAAACGGCCCATGCCGACCAGCGGCAATTTTCAGCCCCATCCGACGATATCGGCAGCAACTCTCAAAGGCCGCCTCTGAGTATCGCTTTTCACAGTAACAGTGTGGGCACCACAGACTATCCTCGACAACGCGAACCCTTGTCATTTCATCTGACAGTCAGTAATATTTACGATAACGTAAGGATTCGCTCACGCGGGTCCGGATCAATTTTCGAGGAGATAAAAAAGCATGTCAGCAGTAGCAGCCCCAGCAGTTGAATTAACCGTAACCGAAAGTGCAGCCGTAGAAATCAAAAAGTTCTTTGAGGGCGAGGAAGACCTCACGGACGCAGCTGGATTGCGTGTACGCGTTGTTCCCGGCGGGTGTTCCGGTTTTCAGTACAGCCTGAACATTGAAGAAGAGTCGAAGTCGGGCGATTTCATCGTGGAGAAACACGGGATCAAACTTTTCGTCGACATGTTTTCCGCTCAGTATTTGAATGGGATCACGATCGACTACACGTCGAACATGATGGGTGCGGGATTCACGTTCGAAAATCCCAACGCCAGCGGCGGATGCGGATGCGGAACTTCGTTCTCCGCCTAACACCAAAATTATCTATCGCCTTTGGCCCGAAGATCATTCGGGCTTTTTTTCTGAAGATAGGTTTCGATTGGAACTTTCTCTTCGCATACGAAAGACAACTGAAGGCGCTCGGACGGGGAAGAGATGACGTGCGGGGCTATTCTGATGAAGGTAGCCGTGCGACTCGGATAACGTTCCTCAGGAATTGTGACGAATTGCGTTTGCCATACCTGTCCCCAAAGTGCTACCTTAGTTTTTAGCTGAAATCCGAACATGCGGCACCGCTGCAAACTCGATTCGGATTTGGGAACTACTAAAAGTAGTTCGGGCGACAATAAGCAAAAGAAATAACTCGTTGGATCAGAATTCGGGAAATCCGAAATCATTACCATTTGTTTTCTGCTTGTGTTTCTTCCAGTCGTCCCGTCCGGCCTCGCCCTGCTAAATAAAATTTTGGAGTTTAAGTTTTGAAAAATTTGAAGAAGATTTCATATCTGTCGTTCTGCGCATTGTTCATCAGTTTGGTTTTTGTTTCAGCCGGAGCCGCCCAGGAGCGGCAGCGAATCGTAAAGTCAATATCAAGCCGGCCGACTAACCAAATTTTGATCCCATCATCTGCAAACGATAAGACGAAATCACTTACTTCTTCAACCCCGTCAAACACTCCCGCAAATCGCCCAACACTTACAAATCAACTTCTCGTAGCAGTTCCCGAAAACAGACAGCCCCTTGTAAAGAAGATTGTTGCTTCCTCCGCGATGAATGCCGCAGCCGCGTCTCTGGCCGCCGGCAAACTCACCTATAGCTCGTCGGTGTCATCGAGAATTATGCGAGGAATCGAATCGCGTCTTGGTATTCCCTATCTTTATGGCTCGTCCGGGCCTAACCGCTACGACTGCTCTGGTTTCGTCTGGAGCGTTTTCGGCGATGCAGGTATGAATTTCAGCCGGTCGAGTGCACGCTCGCTCTGGTCAATGTCAGTGCCGGTTACCGGCGACGAGCAATTTAGGTTCGGCACACTTGTTTTCCTCAATGGTCTAGGTCACATGGGAATCGTTGCAGATGAGAACGGCTTCTATCACGCGTCCTCAAGCAAGGGTATTACCTATTCGCCATTCAAGGGATATTGGGAAAAGCGTATTGTAGGCTTCAGACGCCTGCCAATGTCAGGCCCGACAATGCCGGCTGCCGTGCCAGCCGTGAATGACCAGGATCTCGCGAAATAGGCCTTGAAAGTATTAAATTAAAGCCCCGGGCAGCTGATGTTGTTCGGGGCTTTTTCGTATTACGGTGGCTCAGCCAATGAAGCCTGGACGGGAAACCGCGTCGGAGCATTCGTATACTGTCGCAATCTTATCGATCGAAACATAGGCGGATTTTTCGTCTTCGTCTCGGAGATATAAGACTCCGTTCTTAACCTCAACAACCTCGCCGCGCAAGACCGAACCCGGGCCGCAGCTTACGTCAATTCTCTTGCCGACCAATGCCTTAACAAGCTCTTCCATTATGTACTTCCTTTTACGCCGATCTAGTTTTGCAGCCGAGCCTAAACCCTTCCCGTCCGCCATCGGAATATTTTTATCTTAGCGGTTTTCAATACCGTGAGCCAGATGCGATCCAAGGACGCCGGTAGCGTGATCGGGTGTTTCAGAATGACCGGATACCGACAGGCTACTTGCGCCGATAATTAACGCGAAACTCGC
>JBKJOR010000176.1:0-4059 GCA_046595575.1 Pyrinomonadaceae bacterium
AGACGCGAGTTCAACCCGACCCACTTGTGATAATAACGTTCCTCGGAACCGTGAACGCGGAGTGCGACAAGCTGACGAGCGAGTTCGTCGTCATCGGTCGTCATGAAACCGCCGTCGCCCATCCCGCCCAGGTTCTTGGATGGATAAAAACTAAAACAGCCGATCGCACTCATCGCTCCGGCTCGGATCCCATCTTCATCGGCACCTATAGCCTGGGCCGCATCTTCGACAACGGGGATTCCATGCTTGCCGGCAATGGCGTTCAACCGCGTCATGTCCGCACACTGGCCGAAGAGATGAACGGGCTGAATCGCCTTCGTTCTTTCTGTTATCAGTGCCTCGACCTGCGAAACATCCAGGTTGAAAGTCTCCGGGTCGATGTCAACGAACACCGGCTTTGCGGAGAGCCGCGTTACAGCGCTAGCGGATGCAAAGAAGCTGTACGGAGTCGTGATCACCTCGTCGCCCGGGCCGACGCCGACCGCCATTAGCGCCAGCAAAAGTGCATCGCTCCCCGACGCGCAACCGATCGCATACTTCGTTCCGCAGTAAGCTGCCAACTCTTCCTCCAACGCCTTCACTTCGGCGCCGAGAATAAATCCATTGGTATCCAGCACCCGTCCAAGGGCGGCCTCGATGTCTACGCGTAGTAACCGGTTTTGTTCGGAAAGGTCGAGTAAAGGAACTTTCATGTACTTGCCAGAAAGCACACAGAGACGATCGGAAAAAGTCTCGGTGTGCACGGTGGCTAAATTCTAACCAAAACGGGGACTATTTGCATTTTGCGTGGTTCTTTTTTAGCCTGAACCAGCATGATCAGAGACAAGTCTCTCCGTACCGCTGAAATTATTAAGCGGGTCAAGAAAGCATATCCGACAGCTCATTGTGCGTTGAACCACACAAACGCCTTCGAGTTGCTGATCGCTACGATCCTGTCCGCCCAATGCACTGACGAGCGCGTTAATATCGTCACGTCGACACTTTTTCGAAAGTACTCAGGCCCAAAAGACTTCGCCGAAGTCGCTCAGGAAGAGCTGGAACGGGACATTCATTCGACCGGATTTTTTCGAAATAAAGCGAAGAATATACGAGGCGCGGCAAACCGCATCATAAACGAATTCGGTGGTCACGTTCCCGAAACAATGGACGAGATCTTGTCGCTCCCTGGCGTCGCCCGGAAGACAGCGAATGTCGTACTCGGCAATGCTTTCGGCCTCGCGTCCGGGGTTGTAGTCGACACGCACGTCTCAAGACTCTCTCAACGACTTGGGATCACAAAAGAAAAAACGCCTGAAAAGATCGAACTTGATCTCCAGGCGCTAGTTCCACAAAAACACTGGGTCATATTTTCCCACTGGCTGATTTTTCACGGAAGACAAATCTGCCACGCACGAAAACCCAAATGTACCGAATGTGTCCTCGCGGACATTTGTCCGTCGTACAAGTTGCTAGCGACTAGCAATTAGCAATTAGCAATTAGCGATAGCGATAAGCCACTGTCTTCCGCCTTCCGCCTTTCGCCTTCCGCCTTTCGCCTTTCGCCTTCCCCTAGTTCCCCGTCGGCGGAAGTGCCGGCATTTCGCCTGCTTTAAATCTCGTTAGCATCTCCTCTCTCATTGCGAGTTGATAGACGGCAGCGGCGACGATGATCGCAGACTTCTTCACGTCGTCTTCAATGATTCGTTCATACGTATCGAGATTTGTATGCCACGTGTGAGTGAAATACTCGATTGGATCCTGGTTCACACTTATCCCAGGCAGACCGGCCTGGTTGAAAGATGTATGATCGGATCCGCCCAGGCCGCGGTTTCTTGTGACTGAGGCGCCGATAAAACCAATGTCCCGAAACGGCTCCCCGATCGCCTGAAGTATATCGGCCGTCTCCGGCGGACCGAAAGCCGCAAACCTTCGGGCCTGTCCGGTGCCCATGTCGATGTTGAAATAGCCGGCAAACTTCGAGTAATTCGCTGTCGGAGCTTCCGCCGATCCAAAATGCTTTTTGACGTATGCCTGCGACCCGAGCAGTCCCTGCTCCTCACCGCTCCACAGTGCGACCCGAATGGTTCGTCTAGGCTTGACACCGATCGCCTGCAGGATCCGAGCGGCTTCCATCATCACGGCGCAGCCGATCGCATTGTCGGTCGCTCCGGTCGCAGCATGCCATGAGTCCAAATGCCCGCCGAGCATAACTACTTCATCCTTCTTATCCGAACCTGAGATCTCTCCGACGACGTTGTATGACGTCTTCCCTTCCGGAAAATATCGATTTCGGATATCGAACTCGAGCGTGACGGGTGATCCGTCCGCGAGGAGCCGCGTGATTCGCCCGTAGTCTTCGTTCCGAAGAACAACGGTCGGAAGAGTTTTCTTTGGATCGGCCTCTTCATTTCCGAACGCCCTGATCTGACCGTGTTCTCGACCCGCATCGTTTACTCGCACCTTTACACCGCTCGCTAACAAAAACTCGTTGAGCTGGGTGACAATTTGCGTATTGGTTAATGCTCCGGGTTTTGGTGACGGGACGGGCTGGACGGCGGGACCGGGTGTCGGTGTCGGTGTCGCATTCGGATTGATCCGCTTTGGCGGCAGATTAAAGTTAACAGGAATCGTGGCTGCTCGGCCGACAAGTACGATCCGATTTTTCACTTGCTCGCGGATACTGTTGAGGTATGCGGTCAATTCCTCTTGCGTCGGCCGAACCGGAAGAACGACATGGAACGCCGGAGCGGTAACCTTCTTCTTGGTGCCCGGTGTCCACGCCAGCACCTCAAATACAAGTGAATCGCTCACCGGAGATTTGATGAATCCCGAGGCGCTCTCATTGATCCAGCCGGGGTGTCCAAAATCCCACGGTTCGAGCGCAGCGTTTGCGAAGCCCCACGAGGTCATCTCTTTCGCCGCCCACTCCGCCGAGGCTTTGTGATTTGGCGAACCCGTAAGCCGCGGACCAAAAACGTCCGATAAATAATGCATCGTCCGCATTATTTTCGAGTTCTCCATTCCTTCCTTCCGGATCTGCGCGTCGATGTCCGCCTGTCCAAACACGGCCATCGGCAGCATGACAGCACTGACCATTATCAGCGAAATCAGTTTTCTTGCTCTTTTCATTTTTAATACTAAAAGTCCCGCCGAAGAGCGGGCATCGTTCCATCAGATGTGTTCTAACCGAGGCTAGTTTATATATTAACCGCCACGGCATTTATGAAAAAGTGACGAACGGACAAATATGCGTGACCGGTTTGTCACGATCCTAGATCTGAGGTAGTTTTGTGGCAAATGGAAACAGCCGCCCGAATCATGACGTTCCTCGTCGCCGCCGAGCACATCGCGATCCTCGTGCTAGAGATGTTCTTTTGGAATCATCCTGTCGGTCAACGAATCTTCGGGATGACACCGGAGGTTTCAGCTGCGTCGGCGGTGCTTGCAGCAAATCAAGGCTTGTACAATGGCTTTCTCGCGGCCGGATTGTTTTGGGGATTGTTTACCGATCGGAGAGCGGTAGTGACCTTCTTTCTTGTATGTGTCATTACCGCCGGTGTGTTCGGAGGCCTGACTGCAAAAACGTCGATCCTCTTAACCCAGGCTTTGCCGGCCCTCATTGCTTTGTTACTAACGCTCGCGGCCGGCAGCGTGCGAACCGAAAGAAGAGTGTAATTTACTCAAGCTACTATCTCTCCAACCAGATCGTATTCAAACGCCTCCGTGATCCGCACGTTATAAATGCTGCCGATCTTAGGATCGAGATCAACGGGCATGTCGTTTATCAGTATGTGGCCATCGATCTCCTGCGTCTGTCCCTCAAGCCGACCTTGAAAGAGCAGATCAGATTCTTGCGAAAGACCTTCGAACAAAACTTTGTAAGTTTTCCCGATCTTCGATCTGTTCATCTGTTTGCTTATCTTCGCCTGCTCTTTCATCAGACGATTTCGCCGCAGTTTTGCGATCTTCGGATCGACCTTATTCGGCAGATCGTAGGCCGGCGTTCGCTCTTCCTCCGAATAGGTGAACACACCTAGATTGTCGAATCGACAATTTCGAACGAAAGCCATCAACTCTTCG
>JBKJOR010000187.1:0-8580 GCA_046595575.1 Pyrinomonadaceae bacterium
GCTGCAACATCTTGAGCATATCGCCCTTACTTACGTGCGGGCTTTTGCACCGTGTGGTCGGCGGGCGGTGTGACCTAGCCTCAGAGGGAGTAAAGGCGATATGCTCAACATTGAGCCACCGACGCTGCACCATCTTGAGCATATCGCCCTTACTTACGTGCGGGCTTTTGCACCGTGTGGTCGGCGGGCAATTGTTCAGGAGCACGTCCAGGGTAAAATTAAACAGGTAGAATAGTATTTCGTTTGCTCCTAACGGAGCTAGAAGATGAAAATATTCCACGGCACTGAGAACGCGAATATACTCCGCCCGACGGTTCTGACGTTGGGCGTTTTCGATGGATTGCATCTCGGTCACCAGGAAATAATGCGGAGGGTCGCCGAGCGGGCGTCCGCCGCGGATGCAACTCCGACGGTGATCACATTCGACCCGCACCCGCGTGCTGTTCTCCATTCTGATTCCGCGCCACCGCTTCTTCAAACTCTCGACCAGCGCCTGGCGAATTTCGAAGTTCTCGGTGTCGAACAGGCCATCGTCATTCCCTTCACTCGGGAATTCGCGTCGAACCCCGCCGAAGATTTTCTTAAGCAGATAGTTCGTGACCGTCTTCAAGCGAAAGAAGTTTATCTCGGTAAGGGTTTTGCTTTCGGAAAGGATCGCGGCGGCAACATAGATCTGCTACGCAAAATGAGCGTCGAGCTCGGATTCTTTGCCGACGAAGTCGACGAAGTTCGCCTTCGCGGAAACCGAATCAGTTCCTCAAAGGTCCGCGAATTGCTCGCCGCTGGCCGGGTGAATCTCGCGCGGCGTATGCTCGGACGGCCGTACGGCGTCGAAGGTGTGATCATCCGCGGTAACCGCCGCGGTCATACCATCGGTTTTCCGACCGCGAACCTGAAACCGCACAACCGCGTCGTACCGAAGTTTGGCGTCTACGCGACCGCGACGTTGCTCGACGGCGTGTGGCGCAAGAGCATTACTAACATCGGTGTGCGACCGACGTTTGAAAATGGCGCGGAACCATCGATCGAGACTTACATTTTCGATTTTGACGGCGATCTTTACGGCGACGTGCTCCGTGTCCGGTTTCTGCACCGCATACGCGACGAGCGGAAGTTCAATGGCATTGACGAACTAAAGTCCCAGATCGAAAAGGACACGCGACGTGCGTCGAACTATTTCGAAACGCGGGGCGTACGGAATATGCTTGAGATATTGTGATGCAAAGCGGCGTGTCCGGCCTGCATCGAAAAGGGCTTGAGCTACGAAAGCAGTAATATCATGAAGGACGTTTCTGAAAACAAAGCGATCGCGATACGCGACACTCCGCCGGTCGGTAGTACTGGGAACGGTCATCACGAGATGACTGCGACGGCGACTTTGCCAATCGCGAAGTTCGTGTCGAACGAGCAGATCATCGCCGAAGGGAAGTTTCTTGCGGAGAAAGAAGCCGACGTCGCAAAGCGTTACGCGGGACTGCGCGGTTATCTTCGGATTCTGCACGTATCGGCCGTCATCGGTAAGCTCGCGCTCTATCTCTACCTCGACCAGTACGAGATCCATCGAAAGGCCCACCAGAGGTACGCGAAGGAACGTTTGAAAAAGGCCGAGCGGATGACACGGCTAGCGGTTTACGGCGAGAAGCTCTATAGCGTTCGAGTGTGGTTTCTCCATGGATTCCTGCTGCTGATGCGAAACTTCATCATCGGCGGCGAAACTAACAAGGTAGCCAATGAAGAGAAGCAGGCCGTCTGGTTAAAAGATAAGCTGATCGAGCTTGGTCCGACATTTATCAAGATCGGGCAGTCGATGGGAACGCGAGCAGATCTTTTGCCGCTGCCCTTCGTGAAGGCGCTTGGCGAACTGCAGGATCAGGTCCCGCCGTTTGCGAACGAGATAGCATTCGCGCGCATCGAGAAGGAGCTTGGCCGAAAGATCAACGAAGTCTACGCGGAGTTCGAGCTCGAACCGGTCGCAGCGGCTTCGCTCGGACAGGTTTACCGCGCACGTCTTCACACCGGCGAAGAGGTCGCCGTAAAAGTTCAGCGACCTAATCTCGACGCGACGATCAAAGGCGATCTCGAGATACTGAACAAGGTTGCGAATTTCGCCGAACGCTTTCCGCAGCTAAACGAGAACGCCGATTGGTCCGGCATGCTTCGCGAGTTCAATGACACGATCCACGAAGAGATGGATTACTCGGCCGAGGGTCACAACGCCGAACGTTTCCGCGAGAATTTCAAGAACTGGTCGAATATCCACGTTCCAAAAATTTATTGGAGCGCGACGACGAAGAAAGTCCTGACGATGGAATTTATCCACGGGACAAAGGTGACGGATCTTGAGCAGCATGCGCGACTAGGTGTTTCGTCGGCAAAGGTGAATCGATTGCTGATCAAGACCTATCTGAAACAGCTCCTCGAAGACGGATTCTTCCATGCCGATCCGCATCCCGGCAATCTGCTTGTCATGCCGGACGGACGGCTAGCATTTTTCGACTTCGGGATGGTGGGCCGTATATCGCCAGAGCTTCAGGCGAAGATGATCGACGCTTTCTTCCACGTCGACGGGAAAGATCCGGCGGGGATCGCCCAGGACCTGATCGACCTCGACTTTCTCAAGCCTGGTACTAACCCGAACATTGTTCGACCGGTGGTCGAAAAGATGTTCGAATTTCATCTGAACCTGAAACTTAAGGATGTGAATTTTAAGGAGCTGACGTACGACCTTGCCGATGTCATGTACGACTATCCGTTCCGACTGCCGTCGAATTTTACCTACATCATGCGTGCTCTGATGACGCTCGAGGGTATCGGCATCATCACCGATCCGGAGTTTAACTTCTTCGAAACCGCAAAACCGTACGCGAAAGAATTCATGCTCCGCCGCGAAGGAAACGACTTTCGCCGCATGTTCGTCAGCAAGCTCATGGGCCGTGACGACGAGGGAAAGATCGACTGGAACCGCACCTGGAAGCTCGCGAAGATGGCGTTCAAGACGGTATTGAATACCGGGTCCTGATCGATTAGCGTTCGACTCAACACTAGTATGCGCAGTCGAGCGTTTTGAGCACCAAAGGTGCGGCGTATACTAGCCAGGGCCAACGGCCCTGGCTTTAATTCTCTGCAACATTGGTGCGGTCAGACATCCACGCGGAAAATATTCTGCCCGTGACCGTACATGTCAACGCACGATACCTACCTCAGCGACCGCGATTTCCACCGGTTGAAGGAAGCCGTGATGGCCGAGACTCGAAACTTTCGAAGGTGGATCGGCGACCGTCCTTGATCGAGTACGACTATGGCGAAACTCGCAGCAAAGGTTAGCTTCATTCCCGCAGATTTTCCCGTGACCAATCTCGAGAACGCTGCATGGCGTCAGTGTGTGCCCGTCATCATCGGCACATCGTGGAAAGGAGAGGCGGCGCCGGAATCGCGACGGGTGGATGCTCGTCTGCTGTGGTCAGATTCCGCTCTCTATACTCGTTTTGAGTGCGGTCAAGCTGAGCCTCTCTTTCTAAACGAAGATCCGCAGACATCGACAAAAACCTTGCAGCTTTGGGAGCACGACGTCTGTGAGCTTTTTCTTGCGCCGGATGCGCGGAATCGAAGACGGTACTTCGAGTTTGAGGTCGCGCCGACGGGCGAGTGGCTCGATCTTATTGTCGATTGGACTAAGGATGAGCCGCGTGATTGGGATTACGCTTCCGGAATGGAAACGTCGGCGCTGATCGAAGCCGACAATGTGACAATGGCGATGAAGATCCCTTGGACGGCGTTCGGTAAAAAGCCCGAGCCGGGCGACATATGGCTCGGCAATTTATTTCGCCAGGTCGGCTCGGGACAAACGCGGGGCTATCTCGCCTGGTCGCCGACAATGACCGGGAAACCGCAGTTCCATGTTCCGGAAAAATTTGGTGAGTTCGTTTTTGTGGAATGATGGTTCTCAAAGGAATCAGTAGATTGCGACAATTCTTCCAACCTAAACCTTTGGCGCTGGGAACAATTACAGGTCCGGAAGGGCGGCTTGGCCCCCGCTCCTGCGACAAGAGCGGGGGCCAAGCCCGCCTTCCGGACCTGCCAATATAACCTACGCACCGGATCCGCGCATAAGCTCCGGACCACGGGCGTTACGCAACTAGCTTCTCGTAGACGATAAATGCCCCAAGCCCCAGACTGAAAATTCCAGCGGCAAAACGAATTCCCTTATTAAGAAACTCAAATCTGTCCGCCGTAAAATGGAGCGGCAGTCCGATTAGGAAACTCATCACCATCATGCCGCCGATTGACCCGATGCCGAATATCAAGATGTAGAGCAGTGCGACCGGGGCCGAAGAAATCGTCGGTACAACAAGCAGCATCAGTGCGGCGCTGCCTGCCAGGCCGTGAACCATTCCGACCACGACCGATCGGAGGGTAAAGCGGTGGTGGGAATCTGCGGTGGATTCTTCCTTCCTGTGCACGTGGATATGCACGTGCTCGTGTTCGCCATGTTCGTGTGCGTGAGCGTGGATCTTTTCAGCGGTAAATAATTTGCGCAGCGCGTTAACGCCAAGAACGACGAGCATGCCGCCGACGAACGCCTCAAGCTTTGCCGCGTTTGCCACCGAGATCTGGAGCTTGAAAAGAACCACGAGGGAGCCGACCGCAAGCAGTGATATCGTATGCCCGACGCCCCAGAGACCTCCTACCAACGAAGCCGTCCATAGACTTTTCTTCTCAGCGACGATTGTTGAAACCGCGGCAAGGTGGTCGGCATCGATCGCGTGCCGTAGACCGAGAACAAAGCCGGTCACTAGGATTGAGAAGGTCGTCAGTTCCATAAATTGTGAAAGCGAGGGCCAGACAAGTTCGAATGCAGCCTCGTTCACGATTGGCATCAGTCAGGATCTGAAATTTGAATTTTTAGATCTGAAATCCAAGATCTGAAATTTGAAATCCAAAATCAGACCGTCATTCCACCATCTACGGCGATCGTCTGACCGGTGATATAGCTCGATGCGTCCGACGCCAGGAAGACCGCTACGCCTTTCAATTCACCTTCGCTCCCGACGCGGGGGATCACGTTATTTTCCTGGATCGAACGTTCGTACAAATCTATCACGGCGTCCGCCAGACGCGAATGAAAGAAGCCCGGTGCGATCGCGTTCACGCGAATCCCTTTTCGCCCCCAGCTCGCAGCCAACTCGCGCGTAAGGCCGATCAAGCCCGCTTTGCTTGCTGCGTATCCGGCGTAAAACGGTCCATTTGCCGAAGAGGTGATTCCGGCGATCGACGCTATGTTGATGATCGAACCAGTCTGCCGTTTCAACATCTCCCGCCCGACTGCCTGGGCAAAAAGAAAGCAGCCCGTCAGATTAACATCCAGTACCTGCCGCCACTTATCGAGTGCCATATCCTCCGGCATCGCGCCCCATGAAATACCTGCATTGTTTATAAGAACGTCGACCGTACCGAATTTCTCGACGGCGGCCAATACAACCGCATCGACATCGTCCGGTTTCGCAACGTCGCATATGACCCCGTGGACGTTGAAGCCGCGGCCTCGAAATTGATCGACGGTCTCCTCGAGCCATTCCGCCCGCCGCGCACAAACAATCAGGTTCGCACCCGCCTCAGCCAGGCCCTCGGCCATCTCTTTTCCGATCCCGCGAGACCCGCCGGTAACGATAGCGGTCTTGCCGGTCAAGTCGAACAGTTCTTGAACGTGTCTGGTCATCGCAGTAATAGTAAGTACTAACTCACGCAGGTAACAACTGGCCGTTCGCGAATAAGCGAGCTTTGCGATTAAATGTATCTATGACAAAAACGGAAAAAGAGCTCGCGTTTGTGCGAGATCTTTACATCCACGAGGAATGGACACGCCGGTTCACCGACCTCGTCGACAAGCATCTTAAGTTCTCGAAACAGGAAAAGTTTCTTTACGTGAATGCAGGCACCGGAAACCACGCGTTCGCCCTCCGCGAAAAGATGGATAAGAAAACGGCGCTATTTGCGACGTGTGAAAACGACGATGCATTGAGAATCGCCCGCGACAAAGCCATCGCCCTCAGATCCAATGTCGATTTTTCGAACATGCGCTTCGAAGACGACGCGTTCGACTCAGTTCTGGTGGACGCGAGCTTTGTCCGCCCCGCGGCGCTGCAAGAGCTTGTTGCGGATGCTGTACGAGTTGCAAGGTCAGGTGCGAAGGTCGCGGTCTTTCTTCCGGTTATGGGAAGCTTCGGCGAGATCTTCTCTCTGCTCTGGGAAGTTTTATTCAATGAGGACCTTGGCGAACACGGGGCAACCGCGGAAGCAATTGTAAATGCTCTGCCAACAGTCTCCGCTGTCGAGGAGCTTGCGGCGGGTCAGGGTTTGAGCAACGTGAAAGTGCACACAGCGAATGAGATCTTTGAATACGAGAACGGAGCCGGGTTTGTTAGCTCCCCGCTGGTCGCCGATTTCCTTCTAGCGGACTGGTTGGAATCTCTCAACGAACAAGAAAAAGAGCGAGTCATCGAAAAACTTGCTCAGCTTATCGACGCCGAGGACGGAAATCTCACGTTCCGTTTCACCGTTAAGGCAGCGATGGTGACGGGGGAGAAAGTTTAATGTGAAAAAGTGAAAAAGTGAGGAAGTCGATAACCTGGAGGTTACCTTTTCACCTATCCACTTTTTCACCTTTAAGCTTTATTTAGGTTTGTTTCGCCTCAGCTCGTCGGCGTAACTCTTCCGTAAGTGCTTCGTCGCTAACGGCCGAGACTTGAGGGGTTCCCGGGTTCGAAGAGATCTGAGCTTTCTCGGCCTGCTCTTCTTCTTCAGCCTCGCGCATGCCTTCTTTGAAAGCCTTGCGAGTCTGCCCGAGCGACTTCGCTAGTTGCGGCAGCCGTGATGCACCGAACAGGAGAAATAGCACGGCTACGACCAAAATAATTTCTGTTGTTCCAAAACTACCCATAATATTTACCGTCCAGCTTTTAGACGCTTACTCGAGTGACAGCGTCTACATAATACACCACACGCCGGAATTTACGCCGTCGCCGATCTCGTTTTGAATCTGTCCATCGCGTCGACCAACGCAGCCGTAATTCCTTTCTCCGAGACGGAATGGCCGGCGTCCGGCACAACTATAAACTCGGCCTCGGGAAGCGCACGATGCAGCTCCCAAGCCGATGTTATAGGGCATACGACGTCGTAACGTCCCTGTACGATCACAGTCGGGATATTCCTTACCTTGTCGGCATTCTCTATAAGATAGCTCTCGGTTGGGAAGAACGAGCCGTTCATAAAATAGTGACACTCGATCCGGGCGAGGCTGAGAGCTTCGTGCTCGCCTTCCCAATGCTCCATCAGATCTTTGTCCGGATAGAGCTTCGATGTCGAACCTTCCCAAACACTCCACGCACGGGCGGCGGACAGACGGGTTTGCTCATCGTCGCTTGTGAGGCGTTTGTGATAAGCGGCGATGAAATCGTGCCGCTCGTCCGCAGGTATTTCGTCTCGGTAGCGCTCCCAAAAATCCGGAAAGATTTCCGACGCTCCGTACTGATAGAACCATTGCAACTCTTTTTTTCGCGTCAGGAAAATTCCGCGGAGGATCAAGCCCAGGCATCGGTCGGGATGGGAAATACCATACGCGAGACTTAGCGTGCTGCCCCACGAACCACCAAAAACGTACCACTTCGCGATATCGAATTTTTCGCGAAGTGTCTCGATGTCTTTGATCAAGTCCCACGTCGTATTCTCGCGAAGCTCGGCGTGCGGGGTAGATTGACCTGAGGCGCGGTGATCAAACAGCACGACATGATACGCGGCCGGATCGAAAAATCGACGATACATCGGGATCAGACCGCCGCCCGGCCCGCCGTGCAGGAAAACAACGGGAATGCCATCGGGGTTTCCGACTCGCTCGTAATAGATCTCGTGAATATCGGAGACTTTGAGCATCCCCGAATCAAACGGCTCGATCTCCGGATAGAGGGTCTTCATATAGTGAGAATAATAGCTGAATCGGTTGCGTTTGAAAATACGAGGTCGAATCCTCGGCGAAGATTTTACCGCGATGACGCAGGTCGAAGCCGATAAACGCGGATAAGAACGTCAGATCGGCTTGAATCCGCCCAATCCGCGTAGTCCGCGGTTAAATTCCTAAGCGAAGAATCAAACAGGAGTAAGGTCTAGACGTTTGAAAATAGGGGTCGAATCGCGGCGAAGACTTTACCGCGGATAACACTGATAAGAAAAATCAGATCAGTCTTGATCTGGCCTAATCCGCGTCATCCGCGGTTAAGTCCTCCTAAGCCATAAAGGAATCAGACCACAACTGAAACACGAGTAGGGTCCAGAGCTCTTTATGATGCGAGGCCGCACCGGATTCGTGTTCCTTGATCAGCCGCTGCACGTAATCCGGTTGGAATAATCCTTGCGACTTTAAACGACCGGGTTCGAGCATGTCATGCATCAACGGGTTTAATCGTCCCTTCAGCCACGCCACGATCAGCATGCCGAGGCCCTTCTTCGGCCCATGCAGGATCTCGTGCGGAAGAAGACCCTTCATCGCCTCTTTTAGAATGAACTTTCCGCTCTTACCTTTGAGTTTGT
>JBKJOR010000234.1:0-4810 GCA_046595575.1 Pyrinomonadaceae bacterium
GCGGCTTCGCCGCCCGATGTGCGGAAAGGCTCCGTCTTTCCGAAAGCTCTCCTGAACTTCTTGGAGGCTCCGCCTCTACAACTTGCGGCTTCGCACTAGAGAGCATTACGGTCGCCGGTGGAGAATCGAGCGGATTCAGAATCGCTGTCGCGGGTTCGTTTGGCTCCTCGGTACGGACTCCGCGGGACGCCGGACCGTATAGCAACTCGGCTCCGTCATCAAGACAGAACGCCATAGTGTTGTCGTACTCGCGGCCGCATTGCGCGCATTTTTTCATAACTGCCTATTCGGGCAATCCCATTCTCTTAAGAAGATTTTTGAAACGCGGATCGCCGCGAAGGGGCTTAAACGCGATTTCCGAACGCAATTCCACAATTGACGTACCGTGGTTTTGAAAGTCCCGTTCAAGCCAGTCGAAGACTCGATCGTTCTCACCCAGACCGGCATAGACCACCGCAACATCGCGACCGTCAGCCTCACCGTTTCTATGTTTACTTTCCAGTTCGCGAACAATGGTCATGGCTTCGTTTCGATTACCGATGACCGCTTGAACGTAACCCAAGACTTTTAGCGCCGGCGAGCCATTCAGCAGTTCGACCGCTCTTCGGGCACTCGCGAGGGCTTCATCCTTTCGGTCCAGGCGGAGGTAACAATGTGCGAGGGAGCGAGACTGGAGCCATGATGGAGAGATCTCAATACCGCGTCTAGTTTCTTCAGCGGCTCCCTGAGTGTCGCCCTTCTCGAAAAGGTTCTCGGCTAGATTATTGCTGATAGACACCGATAGTTCATCGGCCTTTTTAGCCTGAGTGATCTGGTCCAATGCCTCGCCAAACCGTCCCTGTGGGCGGAGCAGTCGCGAATACCAATGCCGCGCGGACGGGTAATTTGGATTCAGTTCGATGGATCGTTTGAAGTGCTTCTCCGCCTCCGCCCACTCCCACAAGTATGTACTGACCAGTCCCATAGTTGCGTGTGCTTCGGCAAGCGATGGATCGATATCTAGTGCCTTTACTGTATAAGCCTTAGCAATTGGAATTGCTTCTTTTTCCGCACCCCGCGAGTTGTAAAGCCCGACCAGATGTGAATCCGCCATACCGACATATGGCAGCGCAAAGTTCGGATCTTTCTCCGAAGCTGCCTTGAATTGGTCGATCGCGATCTTAAGACTCTCGGGTGTGCGCTTGTTCCAATAGAAACGTCCTTTTAGATACAGTTGGTAGGCCTCGTTGTTCTCGGTGTAGTTTTTCGTCAGACCTTTAGTCTCATTACCGGACAATTTGAGTTGCAGCTTCTGTGTAACCGTCGCAGCGATCTCACGCTGAGTCTCTAGAAGGTCCGACATCTTTCGAGCATACTGTTCGGCCCAGATCAGCTTCTTCGTCCGGACGTCTGTCAGCTCGACGCTAATCGTCATGTCGTCGCCGCGTTGAGTCAGCCTTCCCGACATCACCGCATCGACATCAAGTTCGTTCGCTATTGTCCCGATGTCGGATTGCGAACCCTTGTAACGAAGAACTGCGTTTGTCGGACTGACCTTTAGACCCGGCAGTTGAGATAGGCGATAGATCAATGACTCTGCCAACCCGTCCGACAGATATTCCGAATCTGCGCTGCCGCTGCGGTTCTCGAAAGGTAAAACGGCGATGGAGTCGACCTGATTTGGATTCGTGCCGAAATACCGATAACCGAGGAACCCGCCGAGAACAATGATCGCTAGCAAAGCTGGAGCCACAAGCAGACGCTTATCGAAGCTGCGTTTCGGTGCTTCCGTGGTGGCTGACGGAAAAACGGCGGTATGTTCGGTCGTCTGGATCTGCGCTCGGGTAGCTGCTTCGAGGGGCGCCGCTGTCTCATGCAAGATCGCCGTCGCCGGCTCGTCTGTCGATCCCGGCCCTTCCAGCAGCGCACTGCCATCGTCGAGACAGTAGCTCAGACTGTCGTCGTAATAATCGCGCCTGCATTCGGGGCATCGTTTCATAATTCTCTACTTGGGCAGGTTCAGGCGTTTTATCAATTCCTTAAATCGCGGTTCGTCACGGAACGGGTACATGTATGGCTCAACATTCGAGCGATACAGTTCCCAATCCCTGGCCTCAAAGCCTTTTTCAAGTTCGGCAATGGCCTTATCCATGTCACCGAGCGCGCCATAGATACACGCGATTCGGGATGTAGGTATATATTGCGTTTTCTCGATCTCGCGAAATCGGTTGATCATTTCTTCGGCCTTATCTCGACGGCCGGTCTTTGCGTACGCGATTCCCGCGTCCCGCAGAGCAAACTGATTTGTCGGCTCGGACTGCAGCCATTGTTCGTTGTGCGAAATCGCCTCGGCATACATTTCGTTAACTAGATATGCCTGGCTCAGGATCCAGCGGCCGATCGGGTGCCCGGGTTCGATCTCGTGCGTCTTCCTGGCTTGCTCAAGCGCAGTGTCATTCTGCCCGGCAAAGAAATAGGCAGAGGAAAGGGTCCCGCCCATATTGATATCGAGCGGTTCGAGATCGAGTCCGCGCTTGATCTCTGCAATACCTTCGTCAAAGCGGCCTGTCGGCATGAGGTAAATCTGCCCGTAACGAAAATGTGCGGAGGAATTGTTCGGGTCAAGTTCTATCGCACGCTTAAAAGAGCGTTCTGCTTCGGGCCAGTTCCAATCGTAGATCGCCAGACAGTACGCGAGAAACGTGTGAGCCTCCGACAATGTCGGATCGATCTCAAGCGCCTTTAGCGCGGCAGCTTTAGCTTGCGGAAAAGCTTCTTTGGGCGCGAGATAAGGGTAAGCGGGCATACTTCCATATGTCTCGGCGATCCTCGCGTACGCCAATGCGAACTTCGGGTCGCGATCGATCGCCTGCTGAAAATACCCGACAGCCCGCAGCATTTCGTCCTTGGTACGTTTACCAAAGCTGTATCGGCCCCTCAGGTAAAATTGGTACGCCTCGTTGCTGTCTGTATATTTCTTGGTGATGCCACGCGTTTCATCGCCGGCCAATTTCAACTGTAGTTTTTCAGTGATCGTCGTCGCGATCTCTCGCTGTGTCGCAAGCAGGTCGGACATTTTCCGATCATATTGTTCCGCCCAGATCAGTTTCTTCGTCCGGGTGTCTATTAACTCGACGCTGATGGTCAGGTTGTCGCCGCGCTGAGCTAGCTTGCCGGACATCACGGCGTCAACCTCGAGCTCCCTGGCAATCTCGCTCACATCAGCCGCTTTGCCTTTATATCGAATAACAGAACTCGTCGGGCTCACCTTAAGATTTGGCAATTGCGTGAGTCGATAAATGAGCGAATCGCTTATTCCGTCCGACAGATACTCCGAATCCGCGCTCCCACTCCGGTTCTCGAAAGGTAAAACGGCGATCGAGTTGATCTGTCCTGAACCCGTAGAGTTGAAGTATCGATAGCCAAAAAATCCGCCAAGCAAAACTGCGATCGCAACTGCAAATGCGATCAGGGGCTTTACCGCCCGATGCGCAGAAAGCGTTTTGCTTTGCGGATTGGCCGCCCGATGTTCTTGCAAATCCGTCGCCCGATGAGCGGATAGGCTATGCCTTTCCGAAGACTCGCTCAAATGTTTCTGAGGCTCCCCCTCAGTTGTATAGATCTGCGCCCGCGTGGCTGCTTCGAGCGGAGCCGCGGTCTCACGGAGAATCGCCGTCGCCGGCTCATCCGGTGTTGACACTGCGCCTTGCACCAGGGCGACTCCATCCTCAAGACAGAACAAGAGACTGTCGTCGTAATAGTCGCGCCTGCATTCGGGGCATCTTTTCATAACATTCTATTCCGGCAGATTCATCCGTCTCAGCAGATCCTTAAATCGCGGGTCGTCGCGGAGGTCGTCGAACAGCGGATCGACCTTCATTCGAGACAGCTCCTCTTTGGCGGCAAAGGCTCTCTCTAGTGCCGCAAACGCCGTATCCTTTTCGCCAAGCGCTCCATGGATCACGGCAGCAGAATATCCTGTGAATGACGAATCGAAATTGAACTTTGCAAGGACCGATTCAGCCTCGGTGCTGCGTCCGCTTTTTGCGTAGGCGTATCCATGAAAACGAGCTAATAATCGCTGCGTAGTTTCATCTTTCGGCGCAGCGTCCACGAGCTCGATCGCCTCGGCATATTTCTTATTCGCACAATAGGCATGTGCAAGCCAAAAACGGCCTGAAATAAAGCTGGGGTCGAGATCGAAAGTCTTTTTCGCCTTGTCCAGACCTAGTTCGTTTTGTCTGTCAAAAATATACGCTCCGGCAAGGTTTGCCTGCATTATCAGAGACAGCGGCTCCAGATCTACCGCGGTCTTGATCTCACGAACTGAGTCGGCGGTGCGTCCGGAGTACTGAAGGAGCAAACCGTAATAATAGTGTGTATTTACATTATTAGGATCCATTTCCAGCGCCTTCTTAAATTCCCGTTCAGCTTCCGGCCACTTCCATTCGCCCCGGAATGCCGATCCCAAAGCGGTGTGAGACTCCGCAAGAGTCGGGTCTATCTCACCCGCTTTGACAGCGGCATTCCTTGCTCTGGAATATCCTTCTTCATTGGAAATTGGAAAGAAGTTGTTCCCGGTTCCGGTGTTATAGACATAGCTCATGCCGACGAATGCCAAGGCAAAGTTGGGATCGAGCTTTATCGCCTGCTCGTAATAATCGATGGCCTTCTCGAGATCGTCTTTAGATCGTCGGGCTAAGTGATACTGGCCACGGAGATAGAGTTGATAGGCTTCGTTGTTGTCGGTGTATTTCTTCGCCAACTTTTGCTCGCTTTCGCCCGAGAGTTTTAGCTGCAGTTTGCCTACGATCTCTGCGACGATCTCGCG
>JBKJOR010000458.1:0-3375 GCA_046595575.1 Pyrinomonadaceae bacterium
GAACGCACGTTTTCCTTCAAGTAATAGACTCAATTTTTGCTGCTCCGATTAGTGATTCAAACTCAAATAGAAAGGTTAATGAAATCGGCTGGGGGTGACAAGTGGGGAGGAGAGGTAAACGGTGTACGGTGAACGGTAAGTGCTGAGCCCTTTCGTCTACAGGTATCCCCGTCCCCGCGTCACCGCGTTCCTTACCCTCGTCCTTCCGCGGCGGGGAGCAGCGATCGGATCTCGCGGATGATGTGCTCAGTGGCATTCGGGGTCGCGAGCGATGCCGTCGCGGCTTTCATGTCGCGGTAGCGGCGCGAATCACCTATCAGAGACTGGATCGTCGGGACGATGTCTGACGCTTTTTCGAGAAGAATTCCGGCACCTCGTTTTGCTATCAGGCTTACGGTCCCCGCTTCCTGCGGCATCGGCTTAGTGGTTGTATCTGCAATTATCGGCAGGCGGCACGCGAGTGCTTCGAAGGTTGTCAGACCACCGAGCTTTGAGATCATGACATTCGCCGAGTGCATCAGCTTCTCGATGTCATCCGAGTAGCCAATGACCTTCACCGGAAATTTTGCAGTGCGAGCGATCTCTTCTGCCTCGAGGCGGAGACCTTCGTTCTTGCCCGCCAGGAAGATCGCCTGGACATCCAGTTCACCGCGGACGAGCTCACGAAAGATCGCGGGTATATTCCCTCCGCCGATCCAGCCAGCGTTAACGAAGACGGTGAACTTATCCGGATCAAGTCCGTAGGCCCGTCGCGCATCCTGCGCGTCCGTCTCGGTTACTTCTCTGAACTTCGGATGCAGCGGAAGCCCCGAGATCTTGATCTTCTCCGGCGACACACCGTAATCGACCAACTGCCTGCGAGCGTCTTCGTTAGCTACCAGGTAGAGCGAAACATCATCGCAGGCCCAGCCTTTCCAGAATCCGTAACAGGGATCGGTGACTACTGTCACGAGCGGGATCTGCGACGTAAGATTTAATTCGCGAAGCACGCGGCCGAAAATATGCTGGGTCATCGGGTGCACGCTGACGACAACATGCGGGCACCATTTTTCGAAGGCATCGCGGCAGAATCCAATGCAGCGACGCTGGAAAAACTCGCGGGTCTCGGGCCGGAAACGATTCATCGCCCAGTAGAGATACTTCATCCAGCCCTGCTTGTTGCGAAGCGTCCAGTTATAAACACCGACTAGTTTTTCCGTTATGTGATGCGACTGTTCGACCGCCTTAATAACGCGGACAGCGACCGATTCGCCTTGCCAGACCTTCTGCAGCCCGTCCGACAACGCCTGAGCAGCGGATCGATGTCCACCGCCGGTGTCGGATGAGATGATGAGAATCTTTGGCGTGTGCTGTTGCATTTAAGACTTATTGAACGCTGCTAGAAAAACTTCACGACTGATTCCGATCTGAGAACAAATTCGACGAAGCGTCGAGCCTTTTATTCTTGAATGGTTGGGCAGCGTAAGCGGAGTAGAGCTCCCATCCGCGTTTTGGCGCCTCATACCAATGTGTTCTCGCTTCCGAACAACAACAAACCCAAGATTTTCAAATGCCTGGATCACCGATCGCTGGGGAGCATCAACCGGAAACTTCGACATATCATGCAGCAACCGCGAAGTCGTCGATGTAGGCTTCGAGGATTTCCGCTTCGCCTTCAAAAACCGACGGTCCAAATGTCTCTATATGGAAACGGATCGCAGACTTAATATCCGCAAGGGCTTCGTCGTAGGTATTCCCTTCACCGGCCAATCCGCCTTTGATCCCTAGCGGGTACGCAACAAACCCATCCTCGTGTTTCTCGACAATGATCTTTATCTGTTTCATCCAGGAGCCTATGCCTTCAGCGCGATCTCTTTCGCCGCCGCGAAAGCCATCTCTTTCGACGCGTTCTTCATCTGCTTCTCGAGCTTCTTGATCTTGATCAGATGGCCCGGGTTGAACGGCAGCGACGGATAATAGCAATTCGATTCGTGCGTACAGAAGCAGCCGGCACCGGCTTCCTTACGTCGGGCTTTCATAAGATCCGTGTTCCACGCCGACTGAAAATTCCAATCGTAATCGCGAAGGTTCAGCACGTCGGCTTTGTTCTCACACGACGAAAGCACACCGTTGTCATAGATCACCGCACCCGCGCTGCCGGCGTAGCATTTGAGCTGCGCCTTGTTCTCTTCCTTCGTCTTAGCGATCAGGTCGTGCATGTAGAGATCGACCGCTGCTTTGAAAAATCCCGAGCTTCCGCCGTAGTTATTCTTCAACGCCGCATTCTTCGTATCGTCGAGGATCATCTGCGACAGCTGCTGATATCGATTGTGATCGAAATTCAACTCATTCGGATCCGCTGACGGCGGACGGATGTAGTTGATGTTCACCTTGTCCGGTTTGAGATCGTGTTTCAGGAAGTCGTACCAGTCGAAGATCGTGTCCTCGTTCGAATGCATCACGCATGTGCAGGTCTGAATATCGAGCTGCGGATACTGCTCGTTCTTCATCTGCTGCAGCGTACGCGCGGTGTGGATCGCCTTATCCCAACTTCCCTCTTTGCGACGGATCTTCTCGTGCGACTCTTTCATTCCGTCGATACCGAGTGCGACCGTCACATTCAGATTCGGACATTCGTCGAGAATTCGGGTAACGTCGGGGAATATCCGTTGATGGATCTGGCCGTTCGACATTAGATAAACCGAGTCGAGTTTGTTGTTATCGTAGAACGCCTTCACGATCTCCGGCAGGTCCTTTCGCGTAAACGGCTCGCCGCCCGCAAGCACCAGAACTCCCAGATTCCCGCCCAGCGTTTCAGAGATACGGCCGATCTCGTCTGCCTTCATCTGAAGTTTCTTACGCGGCCGATCGTCCAACTCTTCCGTGAAAAAGCAGTGCGTACACCGCATGTCGCAAACGCTGGTCACCAGAATGTTCAAGAATACAGGCGAAATCGGTCGTCCGACCATGATGCTGGCGTAGCGTTTGAATATCTCTTTTGTAGCAAAATCCATTTATTATTTCCTCGCTCGCACTTCGATGCGAAGACGCGAATCTGCGTTTTAATTTATCTCATTTGGGAGGATTAGACCAATCTTTGCTGGGTTTCTTAAGTATCACACTGCTCACCAATCATCATCTGCTTATGGCAGTTAAGTGTGAATTTAGATGCCCACCAGCTCGTCCCCGAAGAATTATCTTCTGTTGGCAAACGGCTGACGTACAATTCCTGCACTTTAGCTCTGCAAAATAAAAAGAAATGAACCGTCTGACTACGACCTCGGTCAACGAAGGATACCTGGAGGATAACTTGTGAACAGATTTACAGTTTTGAGTCTCGCCGTGCTTGTCATCGCGTGTGTTGTTGGGTTTAAGGGCGATGCGCAAGTTTCAGAA
>JBKJOR010000130.1:0-3639 GCA_046595575.1 Pyrinomonadaceae bacterium
TGATCTTTGCCGTCACGTCCTCAACGCGCTGCGTGACAAATACCGAATAGCCCTTCGCGGCTATTTCGCCGCTACGGTTGTCCGCTTTGAATCCTTTCTCAACAAGGTCATTCTCCGGCGACGAAGCCGATACGAGAGCGTCGAAGCCGCAGTGATGGTTCGTCAGGATCAACCCTTCCGGCGAAACAAATTCAGCCGTACAACCGATGCTCAGCCTAATCACCGAATCGGTCAAGCCTCCGCCATTCGGGTTGTAGATCTCCTGAGGGCTGATCTTCAAACCACGCTTTTTTAGATTCGTTAGCGACGCGATCCGGTCTGGCGTGTACATCCCTTCGTCGTAACGTGAGAACGTGGACGAGACAGACGAAAGCATCACGGCGAACGTCAGTACAATTGAAAGGAAAGCGGTTTTCTTTTGTTCCATAGTAAAAATTAATGTTAATTAAGGATTCGCACTACTCGAACGCAGTATTATAGCCGAGTCAAATCGAATCGACGACCGTGAGATTAATAAACCTCGAGGATTGTTGTATTGAAACTACTGGAGGCGACGCGTTTGAGGCCGCTGACTTACACTGAATCGGTAGCATTCGCCCGCCTGATCGTCATTCCAGGGTTGCCGGACCGGATCCTGTAACCTTTCTGCATAACGATTTCCGCTCTTCCATGAGCAGAAAGGAGGCACCATGAAAACCTTTTTCCGAGTGACGCTTTCGTTCACCTACATCTGCTTTCTCATTGCTCAAATGCCGACCATCTCAGAGGCTCAGCCGGAGCCGGATGAGCTTGCCGTTGTTAACAAGCAAGCCATCAGCACTGCCGACCTTAAACCGTATCTACCGCCGGGCTTTGAATCGTTGGACCCCGACAAGGCCGCGGCAGTACAAAAGATAGCCCTGGAGAATGCCATTACCAGCCTTCTTCTCAAAGCCGAGGCGCGACGAAGAAAGATATCGGTGCCAACGCTAAGACGGCTAATGACGGCAGGTACCGTGCGCGTACCCAATAGCCAGGTCGAAGACGAGTTTCTCAAGAACCTGAGGTACTTCGGCCTCCTGAGTACTGATGAGGCGAAGGAGAGATTACGTCTGCACCTTGAGGTCGACGAGCATATGAAATTTTACAGGGCTGCCCTTTCAAAGCTCAGGGCCCGCGCCAAGGTTGAAGTACGATTGCGACCGCCCCAACTGCGGACCATTAGTTTGAGTGGTAGTGGGCCGTCCGACGGTCGGGAATCCGCGAGAGTAACAATAACTATGTTTTCGGACTTTCAGTGCCGTTACTGTCAGGAGTCCCAGCTCATCCTCGCCGAAATATTAGACGAATATCCGGATGACGTCCGTTTGGTCTTTCGTCACTTTCCCCTGGCAGGGGTTTCACCCGGATTATCGCCGTCCAGTGCCGCGGTATGCGCAGATCAGCAGGGAAGCTTCTGGGAATATCATGACGCAGCGTATGTTTCCCAGCCTTTAACGAATTCGAAACTGACACAGATCGCCGTCGACCTTGACCTCAACCTCGACCGGTTCGAGCAATGTATCGCGTCTTCTACCCCAATCAGCACCATCAACTCAGACGTTGCAGAAGCTCGGCAGTTAGGTATTACAGGAACGCCGACATTTATAGTTAACGGAAAGTTATACAAGGGGAAGCTAGAGTTCTGGCAATTTAAGGAACTCGTAGAAAGTGAATTGGCGTTCTCATCGAGGACGCAGCAACATTGATTGGTTGTCGATATGGAGAGTCCAACATCTCCCCGTTATTGATCACGAATCACCTTTTTTTTTCTAACCCACAGGAGGGAAAATGAGAACACGAATCAAAATATTCAGTTGGACCGCAGTTGCGTTCTTAGTGTTTCACGCTGCGAGTTTCGCACAATCCGGTAAAACTCAAAGTGATCCCAAGGTTTCTTCGTCTCCAAGCTCGGCCGAGGACGAGAAGCTTATTCGACTGACCTACCGGAAGCTTGAAGTTTATGTAGCCGTTGCAAAACTTCGCGACGGTGAGAAATTGCGCGAAGTGATTGATGGAAATAAGGGCCTTCGATTTCGCTTATCGAATTTCAGGAGCGATAGCGTCGATCAGCTTAGAGATACACCCTATAATACTGCCATCACCGCGCCGTCGGACGAAATCATCCAGCTAACAAGGTCAAGCGAAAGCTTAGACGACAGGCAATTACAACTCTTCTACGCGGCCGGCTGGGTCCCGGGTAAGTATGGGGCGATGTTCGATCGAAACTGGACGATCGGAGACGTGTTAAAGCTCGAGACCGCACGATACTTCGACGTAAAGCGCTTCACGTCATATACGGTCGAGGTTTCTTTTGACGGCCGGCATCGAATTTATCAGGCGGTGGTATTTCACCATGGTGAGCCGGCAGACCGGAGACTGGAGTTTCTGGATACGATCGCGGGAATTGGCGGTACGCTCACATCCGTATGGCAGGATCAGCAACTCCCATTGGGATTCCACGATCCAGTTCAACGCGATCGCAGCCGCGACGCCCTCGTCCAAACCGTCAACAGGGTGCTCACCGGCTCGGCTGACGCCGCGGCGGGCGAGAAGTCGAGTATCATATGCCCGAGCAAAGCCAGTTCCATTAACGAGTGTGGTATTGGAAAAGATCTCGCCGACTTTTGGGATATTGATGCCAAGGGGCCTTGGGGTGCTAGGAACCCGGGGCCAGCCACGAGAGAAACTCCACCTCCCGCTAGTCTCCCAACACACAAAGGCACAGAAATAAAACCCGAGGATCACCTTTCGGACTGGACTACTTGGCATTCTTTCGATTACCGCGGCCATATTTCGGGGACCGCCGGTCATTACGCGTGGGCACAATTTTCTCCCCGATGCACGCCACTGCCGAACGATATGCAGCGTTGTGAAGTGCTGCATGTTGGCCCCGAATATGGTGATAACCCGGACAATCATTCTGACTGGTGGTATCACGTGGGCACGGGGCGGAATCAATCAAACCCGCGGAACGGGCCACGGGGACAAAATGTTGTGTGTGAAACCGGAGTTGGAGTTGCTTTCGACACGTGCGCAACTTCTGGTTGTGGAGTGTCCATGACACTTGGGGTTAACGGTCAGGGTCCGAGTGCATCAGTCTCCATTACCGGCGGGAGTTTGTGGAGTGCGGGCCGCTTGGAAGGGCTGGTGTGCAATCTTCCCGCGACGACCGCCGGCTCGCCCGGAGGGTGTAATCAGTCTGCGGAATACGGCTGCATGTCCGGCTTCATCCCAGTCGGCGGAGTCTGTACTCGTAACGACTCTTTCATGACCCAGTGTTTTCGCACCGGTGATTATGATTTCGACTCGTGCTCGTGCACAGGAGGGTGCACAATAGGCTCATGTTCCCCAGTCGTTGTCGACATTCTGGGCAATGGCTTTGACCTGTCAAGCTCGTCGAATGGAGTTTTCTTTGACATGGAGGGAAGGGGGAATATTGGCCAGCTCGCTTGGACGTCCGCCAACTCGGACGACGCATGGCTGGCGCTGGACAGGAACAACAATGGATTGATAGACAACGGAAAAGAACTATTCGGAAATGTCACCCCCCAGGATATCCATCCCGACGGAGTTGAGCGGAACGGATTCCTGGCTCTCGCTCTTTATGATTCAGCCGCA
>JBKJOR010000356.1:0-4460 GCA_046595575.1 Pyrinomonadaceae bacterium
CGGTGCCGGCGTCGGCCCATGGTACTCGGTCAACGACTACGCGATGTCGCGGATGGCGAAGGAGTATTTGCGGTGGACGGGCGACCACGCTTGGCTAGATAAAGAAGTAGACGGGAAAAAAGTTATCAACCACTTACTTCGATATGCCGAACACTGGCGCGAGCTCAACGTAAATAACCACGGGCTAGCCGATTACGGCGGCGTGACGAACTTGCTTGAAGCCGTGTCGAGCTACGTTCACGAAGTCGCAGGACTCAACGCAGCGAATGTGCACAACCTTAGATTCGCCGCCCAACTCGTCGAATTCAAAGGTGACGCCAAAAAGGCAGCGGCATACCGAACAGAAGCCGAGGTGTTGGGACGACGCGTTCTTGAGCTTTACGTCCCGGGCAAAGGCATATGGAAATGCCGGCTTCCGGACGGCAGCTACAACGAGGTGCACCACTGTTATGATTTCGGCACGACGCTGATGAACATCGGCGATATGATGTCGGCGACGCAGAAGAACGAGATCGTCGAGTTCTTTAAGCGCGAGCTGCAAACGCCGACATGGATGCGAGCCCTTTCGACGCGTGATCTCGACGTAACATTCAGCATCCGACCCGACCATCAATGGACGGGTGCATACTGTTCATGGCCGGCGCTTGCGCTCAGCGGGCTTTACGCCGCGGGTGCGGTCGATGTCGCTTTCGATTGGATGAAGGGATTGGCGAAAACCAGTATGCAAGGGCCGTATGCTCAGGCGCACTTTACAGAAACCTTCTATGCTCCTGAATCAAATGGCGCGGCCGCTAAGTGTCCGTCAGATCCGCCCTATATAAACGATTGGGCGTGCGTTTCCGGATGTAATTATCTCGAGCCGATCGTCGATTCGGTCTTCGGCATCGACGCCGGATTATTCGGGACGATCACCGCGAAGCCCCAGTTCGGTAAGCTCGACCCGCGTGCAGAATTGAGAAATGTAAATTATCAGGGGAAGCGATACGTCGCGGACAAGAATGGAGTAAGGGCGGCGTAGGCAGAAGGCATGCTGACCACATTCACAAGTCCGGAAGGGCGGCTTTGCCCCCGATGACTGTGGTGGTCTCATGCTAATGAAAATGAGCAGTAGCAATCCCGCATTGAAGGCGGACGACTCGACGTTAAGATGAAAATCACTTTTTTAATCAGGCTTCTAATTGTTTCAATTCTCTCAGTGTCTGCGCACGCACAGCAGGCTACATCTCCCTCGCTACTCCAGATCGGCGACCGTTACTGGATGCAGCCAGATGTCGTTTACGGAAGCGCAAACAGTACCGCGCTAAAACTAGACATCTGGTACCCGCGTGACAATCCGACGCCTACGCCGACACTTATTTATATTCATGGAGGCGGATGGATCTTCGGTTCGAAGGAAGGTGCGGTCTACCAACTTTTGCCTTATCTTGAACGCGGTTGGCGCGTGGTCAACGTCGAGTACCGGATGGCTGGGAACTCGCTAGCACCCGGTTCGGTCGAGGACACACGATGTGCCCTTCGATGGGTCTACCGGAACGCAAAGCAGTGGAACTTCGATACGACAAAGATCGTGCTGACGGGCCATTCGGCGGGTGGACACCTATCGCTTATCACCGGAATGATGCCTGACGGGACGGCTCTCGACAATCGGTGCTACGCCGACGCGAAATCCGGCGATGTTCCGATGAAGGTCGCGGCCATCGTAAATTGGTACGGGATAAGCGACGTCAACGACCTGATCCAGGGACCCAATGTGAAGAATTACGCCGCGATGTGGATGGGCTCGATGCCCAACGCGGCCGAGGTCGCAAAGAGCGTTTCACCGCTGACCTACGTCCGCTCCGGTCTGCCGCCGATCATTACGATTCACGGAGATAAGGACGACGTTGTTCCGTATTCGCACGCAACACGGCTTCACGAAGGCCTGACGAAAACGTCGAACGTCAATAAGCTTGTCACGATAAAGGGCGGGGGCCACGGGATGTTTACACAGCCCGAGCATGTCATGGCATTCGACGAGATCTGGAAATTTTTGAAAGTGAACAAGGTCATCGAATAGTAGCGTCATTTTTTTTTACCATCCGTCGACGAACGACGGATTAGTTAACCGCAGATGACGCGGATAACGCAGATATTTTCAGATTTTAATTTCGGGATTCGCGCTATCTGCGTCATCAACGGTTGGAAGAGGTTAGGTTTGATGAAGATTACCGACATAAAAGCGACGACCGTGACAGTCCCGCTCGAGGCGCCGCTGCGACATGCCGCGGGCTGCCACTGGGGTCGGTTTGTGCGCACGATCGTCGAGGTTGAAACTGACGAGGGCATTGTAGGTCTCGGCGAGATGGGCGGCGGCGGGGAATCGGCAGAGGCCACCTTCCGAGCAATGAAAGGCTATCTCGTCGGTCACGATCCGGCACGGCTCGAAGAAATGCGATTCAAAATCGCGAACCCAACAGCGTCACTCTATAACAACCGTACGCAAATCCTTGCCGCTCTAGAATTCGCCTGCCTCGACATTATCGGGCAAAAGTGGGGCGTTCCCGTCTACGATATCCTCGGCGGAAAGCTGCAGGATGAAATTCCGTTTGCTTCTTATCTTTTCTTTCGCTACCCGAACTCTAAAGACGGAAGCGGCGAAGTGCGTACCGTCGACCAACTTGTCGCACATGCGAAGGAACTAAAAGATCGATTTGGCTTTACGTCGCACAAATTGAAGGGCGGCGTTTTCGATCCTGTGTACGAGCTTGAATGTTATCGCGCGCTCGCGGCCGAACTTGGCACCGACACCCGAAGCGGCGATTCGTTCCGATTCGATCCGAATGCCGCGTGGTCGACCGAGCAGGCGATCTGGTTCGGTCAGCAGATCGAAGACATAAACAACGACTATCTGGAAGACCCTGTCTTCGGACTTCACGGTATGCGGCGGACGCGAGAGAAAGTTCGAATGCCGCTTGCAACAAACACCGTCGTGGTAAATTTCGAACAGCTCGCGGCCAACATTCTGGATACCGCCGTCGATGTCATTCTGCTCGACACTACGTTTTGGGGAGGCATCCGCCAATGCGTAAAGGCAGCCGGTGTTTGCGAGACTTTCCAGCTCGGCGTCGCGGTACATTCATCGGGCGAGCTCGGGATTCAACTCGCAACCATGCTTCATCTCGGTGCGGTGATCCCGAATCTGGCCTACGCCGCTGATGCACACTACCATCACCTGACCGACGATGTTATCGAAGGCGGTTTGATGAAGTACGAGGCCGGCAAGATCCGCGTACCCAATGGTCCGGGTCTCGGCATCAAGCTCGATCGCGAAAAGCTGGGCGAGTATGCCGAGCTGTACAAGCGACTTGGCGGATATGCGTACGACCGCGATCCCTTGCGTCCGGATTGGACGCCGACCGTTCCAAACAATCGTTGGGCCGATCCGTCCGACGCACGTAAGCCGGAAATCCCTTTCTAGAATGAGGCCACCCGCCGCAAAAACCGACTGGCGACTCTCGCGTTTCCTTAGCGTGGCCGCCTTTTCTTTTGTGGTCCTGACGCTGCAGTCGCAATCCTTCGCAAGAGTTTATGCTCAATGTGAGATCTCGCCGTCCACGGGAACCATCTCGAGCGAATGGGACAGCGTATTCACGCAGGACGGTCCAGGGAAAGGATTAGAGCCGAAAGGAACTCCGGGGTGGACGGGAGGTGACAGTACATACTCACTGCTATTGCCGAACGGCGACACGGCGTTCTTTTTTTCGGACTCGTACATTGGAGAATCGCCTAGGATAAAAGGTGACGGCACTGTAACGAGAGGTAATGGAGGGCTCCGCACAACCGACCTCAATTGCACTCCTCCGTACTGCGAGCCGCCAGCATCGGTGTTCCAGGCACGAAACAGCATCGTTGTTCTCAACCAAGACCGTACTATTCTGCGAACACTGGTTGGCAAAAAGAATGATAGGAAGCTTTCGACCTCTTATTTCGCTGAGCCAAGCCCGGGATTAGTTTATTGGATGGGAGACGCGATCCTTCGTGGCGGACAGGAAGGGTCGCCGCCATCTGTTCTCGTGTTCCTCCTCAAGTTTGATTCAAAGCTCGCTTTTCATGGGGTGGCGATCGCCCAACTTAATGCGGAGACACTGGCGATCGAGAAACTGACACAACTACGAAACCTGTCAGCCCGAGACATTCACTGGGGAACTGCGATGGTCATCGACGGGCCTCATCTCTACATTTACGGAAAGGGAGAGCGCGACGGTGCGAAGCAAGCGTTCGTCGCGCGCGTCGACGCACGATCAACTTTCGATCAAATACTCGATCTATCGAAATGGAAAGTCTGGAACGGAATATCCTGGGTCAGCGGCGTGGGCAACGCTGCGTCGATTATCCCTAACCGCGATTCCGTGAGCGACGAATTCAGCGTCGTTCGCGTTGCCATCTCCGGAAAGCAGACCTATATCCTCGCAGCGATCGAC
>JBKJOR010000431.1:0-5089 GCA_046595575.1 Pyrinomonadaceae bacterium
CTTATGGGCTGACGCGATGATGCGGTTCCAGATGTCGGGAGCGTAAACCATTCCGGCGATCGGTGGCTCTTCGATCGTGCAATCCGACACATCGGCGGTTTCGAATGCTAACTTGTCGGCGAACGTCGCCGTCGAGCCGTCCGGACGTCGGTAAACAACATAGTCTGTTCCAGTCACGGCATCGAAGACCGGTTGTATCCACGGTTCGCCGTCAAATTCCGTCTGGAACCAGGTGCCGCTGTCGACCGCATCCATAAAAAGGTCGGTAACGGTTACCGAGATATTGAAATTAGTAAGACTGGTCTGGTCGTTCTTCGCGTGGATAAAACGCAGGATGTCCGGGTGCGTGATGGCGAGGATTCCCATGTTCGCACCACGGCGTACGCCGCCCTGCTTTACGACCTCGGTCGTCTGATTGACGATGTTCATGAAGCTGACCGGTCCACTCGCGACACCGCGCGTCGAATTAACCATCGAACCCGCTGGACGCAGAAACTCGTAAGTCATTCCTGTGCCGCCGCCGCACTGATGAATGATCGCGACATTCTGTGCGTGCTCCATTATTCCTTCGATCGAATCGGGAACGTTGAGGACGAAACACGCGGCAAGCTGTCCCTTTGGTTTTCCTGCGTTCACAAGACAAGGGGTATTGGGTATGAATTCGCGTGCGAGCATGACGGCGGTCATTGCGTTGTAGAAATCAGCCTGCTTCTGCGGATCGGTTTCCGCTCGAGAAACATGTCCCACGACGCGGCGGACAATGTCCGGCCACGATTCAAGCGGTTCGCCGTGCTCATCCTTTAGTGCATAACGTTTCGCGACGACCTTTTGGCCATTCATCCCAAGAGGCTGAACGTCGCGACCGACCGCGGTGCCCGCACCACTTCCGGCATTCTTCATTACTACTCCACCTGACGTTACTGGATCGAAAACTGTGCTCATCCGTTCTCCTGTTGTCTCGACACACGTTTATTTTGAAACACTATTTTAACATCGTAAATAGCTTTTCCGAAGGCACTGAAGGTTTCGGTTTTATATTTGTTAGGGCTTGAAGACCGTAGAAGAAGTAGTCCGCAAGTGAGGCCATGGTAATCTGCGTTCCGCTTCTTGTCAATCATTTTGTTCCACAGCATATTGTGCTTGTTGGACGACGGCCAGCAACATAAGGGATGTACGGATTCGTCGCCGTTTTTCCGCGGTGTTTGACTTTTCATCCTCCGTTTTCTGAAACTGTTTTATTATGGACAAGCTAATTCACGCCACTGCCGAGGACGGAACCGTACGCGTTCTCGCGGCGATCACCACCGATCTTGTCGCCGAGGCGATACGCCGCCATCAGACTGCGCCGACGGCGTCTGCGGCACTTGGCAGGACGATGACGGGGACACTTCTAATGGCTGCGACCTTAAAGGACTTTGACCGGCTATCAGTGAAAATTGATTCACAGGGGTCCATCGGCGGGATAATTGCCGAAGCGACCAGGGATGGCACCGTCCGCGGTTACGTAAAAAATCCTGATGCCGATTTGCCACCACGCGAGGACGGCAAGTTCGATGTCGGCGGCATTGTCGGCGAAGGCTCGTTCTATGTTATCCGCGAATCCGGTTTCGATATCGGACTGCATCGAGACCCGTACGTCGGCTCAGTCCCTCTTGTGTCCGGCGAGATCGGTGAAGATTTCGCATACTACCTCGCGAAGTCAGAACAGATCCCGTCCGCCGTTTTGCTCGGCGTCCTGCTGCAGAATAGCGAGCCGTTTGTGAAGGCTGCCGGGGGCGTGCTGATTCAGATGATGCCGGGTGCGAACGAACACATCATTACGATGATCGAGGACACGATCGCTCATGCCCCCCACTTAACTTCGGTCATCAACGAGGCTTCGACTCCGGCCGACTTGGCTCGCCTCGCTCTCGGTGAGATCGGTTTCGAGGTGCTCGAAGAAAAAGACGTCGCTTTCCGCTGTAATTGTTCTATGGATCGTGCGCGAACACTCATCTCGTCCCTTGGCCGAGCCGAAGTTGAATCGATGCTGAGCGAAGATAAAGGCGCTGTAATGTCGTGCGGATTTTGCAGCGAGGTATACCAGATGGATGAGGGCGACCTTGAAACAATGCTCGCGGCTGAAGAAGCGTGATTTTATTTCGTCTTCGTGCGCAGCACAGGCTGAGTCCACGCAAAGCTGCCGTTCGATTCAAGGATCTTTGCACGAACAAATTGTTCGGTTCCTTTAAACCTGTAGATCGCGGGATTTGCGATCGACTCAGCGAGGATCTTACCGTTGCGGCCAATGAACTGGGTGCGATATTTGCTGTTCTGGTTCTCACGGATAGAGATCGTGATTGCCGTCCGATCAACGGCAATGTCCTCCAGCTCAACCCCGCTCGAAGCATAAAAATCACCGCGTTCGATAGCCGAAAGAATTGACGGAGCTGTCCGACTTTCGGCGCGGACGACGATCCATCCATGACCTGGGGTCGCGGCCGAACGATCGCCTAAACGTTTGAAATGGTGGGCGTCGTCTACCGCTACAGCGTAAAATACTTTCCCGCTGCTGAGTACCGAATCCCATATTTCTTCCACGCCCGGGTTGCCGCCTCCCCCAAGCATATTCACAAGGGGATGTCCGCTGTAGATCTCGATAAGCTGAGCTCCGGTCACTTTCAAAAGATCGTCCGCTGTTAAAGCCCATCCGAAATTCGGATGATTGATCTGGGCTATCCCGCCGGCGGCCCGGATACCGTCGATATTCTTCTGGAGATTCGAAGCAATGGTCGTCCCGCCGTTCGGGAGGACAACGCGACCCAGTCCTAATCCGTTAACGTGGTACGGCTTTTTATCCAGCCTATCGGTGACTTCCTGACCTTGTATGACGAGAAACTTTCCGCCATCTCCAAACTTTGAATTTAGTTCGTCTACCGCCGTTATGTGCTCATGGTCCGTTATCACTACGAAGTCGTAACGGTTGTTCTTATACCATTCCACTACATCCGACGGCGAAGAATCCCCGTCGCTGTTCGTCGTATGCGTATGAGTGTTGCCCTTGAACCAGAATTTAGCTGCGGTCGGCGGTGACCGGATTATCTGTGCGGATACAGCGGCCTGTAATACGGTAGAGATGAGTATGAAGCTGAATAAAGAGATTAGAGATTTGATCATCGGTCCGATTCCTCGCGTCTCTTCGATCGATCAGATCGGCAGAAGATCCCGATAGTTCCCATGAAAATACACAAGTGGATCTCCGTCCTTGATGCGCACATTTTCAACCCTGCCGACGAATATCGTGTGGTCGCCGCCGTCGAGACCGTTTTGTAACCTGCATTCGAGAGCAACCAGCGAATCTTCCAGGATCGGTACACCACCCGCCCCGCGAACAACCCGCACGCCATCGAACTTATTCGGCATGGCAAGGGCGAAACGCTCGGAAATCTCATCCTGCCCGGCCGCGAGAAAGTGCACGGCAAATAAACCCGATTCGCTCAGTGCGTCGTGACTGCCGGCAGTCTTTTCGATACAGACGAGAACCAGGGGTGGATCGAGTGATACCGAACAGAAGGCCGACACGGTTATGCCATGCGAGACACCCGACGCGTCTACCGATGTAACGACAGTTATACCGCTCGGGAATCGCGACAATGCCGCACGAAAATCGTCTGGAGTGACGGGCATATGTTATGAAAATTTAACGTCTGTCCGGGTATAGCGCAAGCGTAGGAAAATTTCACCAGTACATTGACGATCTATGTCTGCTTTTGAATTCCGGCCTTGGATACTCGATAATTTGCGGGAAGATGACCGAAACCCTGTCCTTCTTTTCCGAAGTGAAAGAGCTCGTCAACGCTGAGCTGGATTGGCTGATCCCCGCAAACGGGCCGCCACCGCAGAGTTTGCGCGACGCTGTTAGATGGAGCCTATTTGGCGACGGCAAGCAGTTTCGTCCTGCCCTCGTTTTTGCTACGGGACGGGCGTTCGGTGCGAAAGACGACAAGCTTTTGAGGACCGCGGCGGCAGTCGAGATGATTCACACTTACTCGCTGATACACGACGATCTGCCCTCGATGGACGACGACGACCTCCGCCGCGGCCGCGAGACATGTCATAAGAAATTTGGTGAGGCGACGGCGATACTCGCAGGGGATGCGTTGCAGGCTCTCTCGTTTCAGGCGATCGCCGGGGACGAGCAATTGGCGACGGCACAGCGGCTGGAATTGACCCTGCGGCTATCGAAGGCGGCGGCTAAAATGGTCGTCGGACAGCAGCTCGACCTTGAAGCCGAGGGTAAGACCATATCGAACGACGAACTCGAGCACATTCATCGTAACAAGACCGGCGCCCTTATCGGTTTCTCCGCGGAGGCCGGCGCTATCATCGGCGGTGCCGGAGATGTCGAGCTCGGTATCGTCACAGACTTTGCCGAGAAGCTCGGCCTGCTTTTTCAGATCAAGGATGATTTGCTCGACGTTACTCAAACGACCGAGGCCCTCGGGAAAACGGCGGGCAAGGATGTCGCATCAGCCAAAGCTACGTTTCCGTCTCTACGCGGTATCCGGGAGACTGAGAGCCTCGCGTCGCAGGTCCACGCCGAAGTTGTCGAGTCGATCTCCCATCTGAACAGACCGGGCGATCTACTAGTACGCATCGCCGATCTTATCCTGACCCGCCGGTCGTAAGCTTGAGGGCCGTTGCCGAAACGGAAATCGGCGACTAAAATAATCTGTGAGAAGCAGTCCAACCTCATAAGCAGCGAAGGAGTACAGCCCGCATGAATCGAATGCATTGCCTTGTTTTGTTTTTTATTGTCACCATTACGTGCAGCACTATGAGTATTGCCCAGGAAACCATCAAACCGCCGGTCGCTAAAAAGGAGCCAAAGGTTCTCAAGATCCATGGTTATGAGCTAACAGATAATTACGCATGGATGCGTGACCGCGGCGAGAAAAAGAATCCCGAGATCGTAAAGTATCTCGAAGCCGAGAATGCCTATACGGAGTCGCACATGGGTCCGCACAAGGGCTTTGCCGAGGATCTGTATAAGGAAATGCTCGGCCGCATTAAACAAACTGATCTTAGCGTGCCCGTGAAAATGGGCGAC
>JBKJOR010000469.1:0-2600 GCA_046595575.1 Pyrinomonadaceae bacterium
TGCGAGAGGGCAAAGGCACCGTCAATTTCTCCGGCACTGCACCGGTCGTCGATCCGAACGGCTGGGTGTTGAAGGCTCAGTGACTTCAACCACAAAAAAACTCCCCTCCTTGTTTAGGAGGGGTGGCAGCCGCTTCGGCTGACGGGGTGGTAGTTCAAATAAAAGCTCCCCTCCTTGTCTAGCAATGGTGGTAGTTCTTTAAGCAGAGGGGAGGAGCAATGCATTCAGTAGGCATCCGGTGCGGTGCGTTCCATCCAGCGTTCGGGAAATCGCAGCGTAGAAAACTCGAACTGCTCGTAGAGTCGATGGGCGTCCCTTGTCGCGAGCACCCACCGCCGCAATCCCTGCAGGTCGGGATGTTCGAACATCGCCTGCATCAGGCGTTTGCTTAAACCCCGGCCGCGAAACTCGCGCAACACAAAAACGTCTCCGACGTATGCAAAGGTCGCAAAGTCGCTGACTACGCGCGCAAAGGCGACCAGACGACGATCGAGGTAGACTCCGAAGCATAGCGAGTTTTCAATCGCGATCCTCGTCTGCTCGAGCGTCCGATTCTGCGCCCAGTACGATTCCTCTGTCAAAAATCTATGGATCGTCTCGACATCGAGACGACTTTTGTCAGTGCTTATTTCAATCGTCGGTTCTTCCATTGGTAGCATTCACGAATGGTGCGATAGCAAATTAGCCAGGGGCAACGCCCCGTAGATAGGCATTGCCCCCTGCGGCACTCGTTCGATCACCTTCCAATTCCCTTCGATTGCTCATCCGTGATCTGATAGAAAGCCTTCCTTCCCGGATACCGAGCCGAATCGCCTAGATCCTCTTCGATGCGCAGAAGCTGGTTGTATTTCGCGATCCGATCCGAACGACACAGGCTGCCAGTCTTGATCTGTCCGGCATTCGTAGCCACCGCGAGATCGGCAATGAATGTGTCCTCGGTCTCACCCGAGCGGTGCGAGATCACCGCCGTCATGTTGTTTGTCTTCGCAAGCTCGATCGCGTCGAGCGTTTCCGTAAGCGTACCGATCTGGTTGACCTTGATGAGTATCGAATTTGCCGCGTGCTCGTCTATCCCTCGCTGCAGGAATCTGACGTTCGTCACAAAAAGATCGTCGCCGACGAGTTGTACCCGCTTCCCTAACGATTGCATAAGGCTCTTCCAGCCATCCCAATCGTTTTCCGCCATGCCGTCCTCGATCGAGATGATGGGATATCGATCACACCAATCCGTCCAGAATGCAGCCATCTCTTCGGACGACAACTCACGCTTGTCGCTTTTCTTGAAGATGTATTTGCCGTCCTTGTAAAACTCGCTCGCCGCCGGATCGAGTGCGAGCATGACGTTTCCACCGGCGTTGTATCCCGCCTTCCCTATCGCTTCGAGTATCGTTTCGATGGCTTCTTCGTTCGACTTAAGATTTGGAGCAAACCCGCCTTCGTCGCCGACACCGGTCGAGTAACCTCGCGACTTAAGCACCGACTTCAGACAATGAAATATCTCCGCTCCCATTCGCAGGGCTTCCGAAAAGCTCTCGGCGCCGACTGGCAAGATCATGAACTCCTGAAAGTCCACATTGTTGTCCGCATGAGCACCGCCGTTGAGGATGTTCATCATCGGAACCGGCAGCGTCTTTGCATTCGCTCCGCCAATGTACCGGTAAAGCGGTATCTCGAGCGCGGAGGCAGCGGCCCGGGCATTAGCGAGGGAGACAGCAAGGATCGCGTTCGCACCCAGCTTCGACTTCGTCGCCGTCCCGTCGAGCCCGATCATCGTCTCGTCGACCAACGTCTGATCGAGCGCGTCGACTCCCTCGAGTTCGCGGCTGATCTTGTCGTTGACGTTGTCGACGGCTTTTTGTACACCTTTGCCGTGGTAACGCAGATCGTCACCGTCACGCAGCTCGACCGCTTCGTTCTCCCCCGTCGACGCTCCGCTAGGAACCGCGGCCCGACCCGTCGTTCCGTCTTCGAGAATAACCTCCGCCTCAATGGTCGGATTGCCGCGAGAATCCATGATCTCGCGTGCCCACACTCGTTCAATAAAGCTCATCTATTTTTGATTGCTCCGGCTAGTTTGGAAATTTGTTGATTAAATTTATCGTGAAAGGATGGGAAAGACAAAACTCGACTTCTTCGACGGTGGTTGACCGATCAGAATGTTGAATACCATCGAGCCCGAATGCGCGGAAGCAGAAGCGCTTATCGAATCATTTAACGGCAGCTTCAGGGACGAATGTCTAACGTGAATTGGTTCATGTCCTTGGACGAAGCGACGGAAAAGATCCGCGCCAGGCTAAAGTAGAAAATTCCGGGTCTCGAGGCGAGGTGCCCTTCGAGCGCCTCATTCGGGGTCAGTTCGCAACTGGCGACTTTTCCATCCTCACCTTTATAATGCGCCGCTTGGCGGTTTTTTCTACGTGAAATATATGGCCGTTGAACGGGACGGTGTCGCCTTCGGCAAGTACGCTGCCCGCCTGCGACATCAGGAATCCCGCGACGGTGGTGTAGCCTTCGGAGACCGGGACATTCAGATCTACCCGCCGGTTAAGGTCGCGTACAGCGAGGCCTCCGTCGAGAAGGTAGCTGCCGTCGGGCTGGGG
>JBKJOR010000085.1:0-3537 GCA_046595575.1 Pyrinomonadaceae bacterium
CGTGAATCGTTAGTAGTTAATCGTTAATCGTTAATCGTTAATCGGGAGGAGCGAGAGCCATCGCTATTACAATCACGATTCACTATTCACGATTAACGATTAACTACTAACGATTAACGATCGACCCCCCGAGGTTATGAAATTCGGAGTAATAGTTTTTCCCGGTTCTAATTGCGACCACGACGCATACCATGTCGTATCGAAGCATGTCGGTCAACCGGTCGATTTTATCTGGCACAAGGAAACAGATCTTAGCGGCTATGACGCGGTGATCGTGCCGGGCGGATTTTCATACGGCGATTATCTTCGTGCCGGTGCATTGGCGCGTTTCTCTCCCGTCATGAACGCGGTCAAAGACTTTGCCGCGGACGGGAAGTTCGTGTTCGGCATCTGCAACGGCTTCCAAATATTGTGTGAGAGCGGATTGCTGCCGGGGGCATTGATGCGAAACGCGGGCCTGCATTTCGCCTGCAAGCATGTGAACATCCGGATCGAGAACCAGAACACTCCGTACACAAACCAGTTGGAGAATGGCCGGGTCCTCTCGATTCCGATCGCGCATGCGGAAGGGAACTATACCTGTGACGATGCGACATATGATCTGCTCGAGGAAAACAATCAGATCGTGTTTCGCTATTGTGACGAATTCGGCGAGACGACACCGGAATCAAATCCGAACGGAGCGCGCTCTAACATCGCGGGTATCTGCAATCAGGACCGAAATGTCTTGGGAATGATGCCCCACCCGGAAAGGGCTTGCGAGGAGCTGCTCGGCTCGAACGACGGGCGAGATATTTTTCGATCGTTGACCCACGCGATCGCGGGTAATGGAGTGAGAGTTTAGATGGGACTGCGGAGCAGAACCCGTGTTGTAGCATTGGGGCGGTACCGGCATTCTTAACGCCGTTAGGCGTGACATGTTTGTAGAACCAGGAGCAATAAATGATTTAGCTCCGTAGGGGCGGCACCGTTCGCAGTGTCGCTCCTCCGGAGCTTTCTTCATTACTTGCCCAGGTGCTACAAACATTCGACTCCTATGGAGCCGGACCTTTTCCGAGCCTTCCCTCAGCGATGCAAAAGCCCGCACGTAAGTAATGGCAATATTGAGACTCGTGGCAACCAGAGGAACGCCAGCACGGTCAAGGTGAGCATACCGCCCCTGCTGACGCGCGGGCTTTTGCATCGTGTTGCCGTCGACTATTCCTTCGATTGCCACGAGTCTCGATATCGCCCTTACTTACGTGCGGGCTTGTGCATCGTGTAGCCCGCGCATATAGCCTCTGCTTTAATAACTTGCCTTACTCGCCGAGCTGATATTCACACCGCCGTTTGTCGTGATCACCCGGATAGGGGCTCCGCCGCCGTTTAGCGATGTGTTCAGACGCGTCGCACGATTGTGCCGCTCCGGACCTTTTACCTGTTCCTCTGTCACGCTCAGAGCGGGAATGTCGCTGCGGAAACCGCCGTTCGTCGTGCCGGTTTCGATATTCGCCGCATACGTGTCCGCCATCATAAGTTGCACGCCGCCATTTGTCGTCGTGATATCCAGTCCACTGCCTTTCCAGCTATTGCCGGTTAGCGAAACCTTAACACCGCCGTTCGTGGTGCGACCGCGGACATCACCTGCGACATCGGATAGTCCTACGCCGCCGTTGAGAGTCTCAAAGTTCAGTCGGCCCTCTACCGAGTAAATCGATATACCGCCATTGTGTGCCCGTAGATTCAAATCGGTATTTCGCGGAACCTGGATCTCGTACGAGACACCCCAATGCTCATCTCCTGGAGCCTCGGCTTTAACGTTTCCGCCGGTTGTGATCTTTATACCGCTTGCGACCGCACGAGCGGCTTCTTCGCTGACACCCCAAGTCTGCACGCATGCGCGCACAAGCACGTCCGAGCGGTCCGAACCTTTTACTTTGATCCCACCGTTTTTTCCGCCGTCGACTGAAAGCGAGCCGGACGCCGGCATTGTCATTTCGCGGAGCTCTTTGAAAGAGACTTTGTCACCATTCGACCAATTGTCACCGGAGCAAAATGCGTACGACTTGGCCTTGTCAGCCTTGTGTGCGAGCTTGTCGAGTTTTTCTTTCTCCTGACCGAACAGGATCGTAGTTGATAGAAGTAATAGTGCCGTTGCGATAGCGGCTTTTATGACGAGTAGTACCAATGATGTCGTTTTCATTAAAGAACCTCCGGAGTGTAGTGTTTTTTCGCTCTCTGGAGATAAAACACCACGCGGAAGAACTTTGTGACAAAAAGTGGGGCGGAGGTTGATAGCTGATAGTTGACAGTGGATAGTTCGGGCAACGAATTCATCGCTATCAATTATCAACTGATACAACGAGGCCATCCGGATGAAGTCGCCAATCCAGGACCTCGGCGCCGTGTTCCGCCGCGAGAGCTTTTTCGACATCGGCCTTCCGTCCGTCTTCACAGAAGAACGCGATACATCCGCCCCCGCCCGCACCACAAACTTTCGGTGCGATCGCGCCATTGGCCAAAGCTTTGTCGATCAACTTATCCATCTGCGGCGTTGTAATGTGCGGCGACAGACGTTTGCGATGCGGATGAGCATCGTGGAGGATCTGACCCACCGCATCCCAATCACTCTTCATCAGCGCCTCGCGCATCGCAAGCGATAGATCGCGGACGCCATCGAAGATCTCGAAAAGTTCCTTGTCACCGTCGATGTGACGTTTTGTGATCTCCCAATTGTTTGTGCCGGAGTTGCGAGGTTCACCCGTGTAACAAACAACGATCCGCCGCTCGAGCGTCTCGACATCGACCTCCAGCGCTTCGCGATCCATCCCAGCCGGGCCGAAGTGGATGCACGCCGCTCCACCGTACTGCGCCGAGTAATAGTCCTGGTAGCCGGTCGGCACTTTGATCACCTGGCATTCGACATTTGCCGCGATCGGAATAAACCGCTCGGGCGTGTATCGATCACCAACAAGCTTATTCAGAGCGCCTATACACGCGATGTTCAGAGTCGATGACCCGGCGAGCCCAGCACCGGCGGGAGCCTCAGACTCGGTGGTCATCGTGAATCCGGATTCGGGTTTGAAAAAGTATACGAGTTTGGAAAGAAGCTCGAGGCTCGGTTCGTCCTTGAGTTCCGTAAGCCGGTCGAGGGTCGTCTCAAACTTTAGTCCGCGGTCGACCGACTCAAGCAGGACGCGGTCGTCGTCGCGAGTCTCGATCCTGCAATGCGCGAGCAGACTGACGGCGATGTTTACGGTGGCGGCACCCTCGTGAAAGAGGAAGAGCGGCGGGATATCAATTGTGCCCCCGGCGAGATCTACCCTCGTCGGAGCGGACGATTCTATTATCACTTATTAAAAATTCCTCTGAGATTCTGAGCCAGGATGACGGGGTAGTTTAGCGTAGAGGTCCGGGAAAGGCGAGTGAGCGGCACGCCCGGTTTTTCTTTGCGTCCGTAGCGGGCTTTGCGTGAAATTCTTAATTTTCTCACGCAAAGCTCGCGAAGAACGCAAAGTAAGAAAGTCTAAACCGGCGAGACGATAATAACTAACGGCC
>JBKJOR010000199.1:0-5452 GCA_046595575.1 Pyrinomonadaceae bacterium
AATGACCGGTTCCTGCGCGGATAAGTGCAGCGAAAAGAAAAACGTGAAAGCGATCGAAGCTGCAACGCTTATCAACGAACGCGGATTAGTGCAGAAATTCTCTGAAACAATTTGGCCCTTGGCGATCCGGTGGTGAGTAGGTTCTCAATATGTAAGAGATTGCCCAAGACAGCCGCTCTCCCAAAGCTCATCCTTTACGATTCTCTAGTATCTTCACAAATGAACCTGAACGGAGCTCATCGAGCGTGATGTTTGTTCGGCGTGTCGCTTCGTCCGCAGTTATCGCACCGCAGTTTATCGAGCGCAAGAAAAAGTTCAACAGTCCCTGACCGGTGGCGGCGTCGTCGAAGATATCACCGACCAGAGTCGCGCGAGCAGCTTTTTCAATAAAGTTACTCAGACGTTCGCTGGCCGCATCGAGGCCCTCGAGAAAGTATGTAAGGACGGCGGCGTAACGTGTCGGCAACTGTCCGGGGTGAAGATCCCAACCCTGGTAAAACGCGTTCGCAAGCGAGTGCCGGCAGTGGTCGTAGTGAAGTTTCCAGGCACGGTGGACGACCCGGTTGTTTTCCGCGATCTGCTCGGGCGTCAGATCGTCACCGCGATGCGGCGCGACCGGCATGACGTTCGTCGCACCATCGGACAGCCAGACGCCGGTCCCCGCCAGCGAAACCTGCATCACGTTTCGGGCAAAATCGCACGCCGGATGGAGCATGTCCTGATATGCAGCCGTGATGTCACAACTCGCTGTGTAATCATACGTCCCGAAATGCGCAGCTACGCAGCGGCCGCGGGCCGCACTCAGCAAACCGAGAATTCCGATGCCGCCGTCGGGCGCGATGATCGACTGCGTCGTCTCGATCATCATCTCCATCTTGAGAGTGTTTGGCGCGAGGCCAACCTTCGGTTCGATCTCGTCAAAGATATCGGCGAGGGCGGTGACCTGTTCAGGCGTTACGATCTTTGGGAAAGTCACGACGAAATTATCGGGAAGTTTCCCGCCAGAGGCCGCAACTAATGAGCTCAGAAAAAGATCGAGCGTCCGGATACTTCGCGCGTGCAGCTCTTCACTGAACGTCTTGATGCGGATGCCGATAAACGGTGGTAGGGTTCCGTCGGCCATGCCGCGAGCGACTTCTTCGGCGGCCGAGACTGAGTGGCCGTCCTCTTCGGAATCGGGACGCGTGCCGTACCCGTCTTCGAAATCGATACGAAAATCCTCCACGGCTTCGCGTGCGAGCTTTTCGCGAACACGTTCGAAAATAATCTCGCGGATCCCGTGGGGAAGATTCAGAGCTCCGCCAAATGTCGCGGCATCCGGTGCAAACGACTCGAAAGATCGAGTAGCAAGCTGCCCAAGCCTGACGGCAGTGTCCGCCTTGAACAGATGAGCTCCTCCGTAGACGGTATGCACCGGCTGACGACGGCCAGTTCCACCGGGATATGACTTTGCGAACGCGGCAAGCGACGGTCTTAGTCGCGCGGTGATACGTTCGAGAATTTCAGTTGAAAGCGATGTTGTCATATGTTGTTTTACCGCCCAGACATAGTGATGCAACTATGTTTCCGAGCGTTTCGAGTGATTCTTTTTATTTCATGGTTTCGGTTTTAAACTTGTCCGCCCGCAAGTTAGCCGCGCCTCAAACGCCCTTCGATCAGACCGTGCGGTTCCTCGGTCGGGAGAAAGATAGTGTTGTTGTTCGCCTCGCCAAATCTCGTAACGTCGACTGGGATGCAATGAATATTCGGCAGAGAAAATGCGATCTCGGTGACGTCCGAATGACGATGAAGCACAGCCTCGCCCATTGCATGGAGGGTATGCTGCACCGATAAACTGTCGTGCTCGGCAAATGTATCGAGTATCGTCTGACGGACACCGCTCCACAGCTCTTCGGTCGCCGCTTCGGAACTTGCGTATCGCCAATTTGCTTTAACCGACGTACAAAATATTCTGTCGGCGGCCTCAGGCAGCGTGGTGAAGTTGTCCTTCTTAAATCCCGCAAAGCCTGATCGGGTCGTCTTTATGACAGTCAGGTCTTCGAGTCCAGATTCGACCGAGCAGTCGTCTCGCGTCAGCCGAATTGCGGTCGTCCGTTTCTCGCCGCCGCTTTTTGTAAAGGCGTGCGGGTGCGGCTCGCCGCCCATGGGAATGCGTGTGTATTTGTGTTCGATGATATCGATCGACACGCGCGAGATCTGCTCGTTGTCGGCGAGAAAATGGCGAGCCAGCCTAAGCCCAAAGCTCTCGATCTCTTCGATCTCTTTCGTCTGAGCCGCAAGCGCATAGACGGTGTTCTTCATGGTGTCGGTCGGCAGACACATGCTATTGTCGCCCCGCACATGTATCTCGTCGAAATCGCCTTCGAATGCGATCTTCACGTTGACATTCTGCAGCTCGTGCCACTCGCCCCGCCGCGAAACTTTCATCAGGCGGACCCGCGATTTTCCATAATTGTTGTGGACCAGTTGAACTGACATACATTAGCTCCCGCGATAAGTTGAATATCCGAATGGACTCAGCAGCAGTGGAACGTGATAGTGCTGCGACGCGTCAGACACCACAAAGTCGATCGTGACTTCGTTATAAAAACCGTCGACCTGCTTTTCCCGAAAATACGGTCCGACATCGAACGTGAGACGGTAGACCGACGCCATCAACTTCTCGTCCTCAGGAATGAGATCGCGTACCCGCCCGTCGCTGTCCGTTTTCCGGCTTCCAACAAGTCCCCATTCGCCCTCAAACGTTCGGCGATCGAGTCTCACGAGAACACCGGCCGCGGGCCTGCCGATTGAGATATCAAGTACATGCGTTGTTATTGAACTCACAGTGATAATAGTTTCCTTAATCGAATCTCGGTGATCTTTTGCTGCTGACCCGCCGCGATCGTGATCTCGGTTTCGCGATTATTCTCAAGTCGTCTGCGGCAAAGTTCCAACATCTCGGCGGCGCTTTTGCCGGTCGCGCAGACGATGAATATAAATCCAAACTTTTCGAAGTACTCGCGGTTAGCAGCGGCAAGCTCTTGTTTCAAGAACTGGTCGGCCGAATTCATTCCGGCCTGCTCGCCGGCCGACCATTCAGCCGCTCGCTCCCGTTGCTTCGAAGCTGCTGCTTCTTCTTCACCGATCTTCGGATGGGACGCGAATGCTTCAAGCCGATCTTCGGTTTGAAGATCATTCCAAACAGCAATGGCCACATTCATTAGCTCGCCTTCGGACGTAAAGGGTCTCACCATTGTCATCATGCTTGCCCAAGTTGCCGAACCGCAGCAATCTCCAAAAATTGTATCGGCTTCGGAGGGAGTGGCCAGATTGATTCGTTCAAGCGCTTCGTTCATCCCGCAATCCTGCCGTAAAGCCGCAGACGGCTGACACCACCGTCGGGAAAAATATTAAGTCGCGCGTGCGTCACAGCGCCGATATCCGACAGCTCGTCGTCGAACATATGCCGCGTGTGTGGCTGCAGCTTTGTATTGGCGAGCAGCTCTCGCCACTCGATTGAATCGAGCTCCGCGGACGAATCGGCGTGTCCGACGTCGATCGAACAGCTCTCGGGATAATTTCCCTTGAAATGTGACGTGTCTATCTCAACGCGAGTAAGAGTGCCGCTCGTCCCCAGTTTGATAATGCACCAGTCGTGACCCGGTCCGCGTCGCCGCTGCGATTCCCATCCGTCGCTCATATCGCGGGCCAGCCCCGGCATGATGAGATTGATGCGATGGCCGAAAAACATGTCGCTCGCCAACGGAACCGTTCCGCCATTTTCGACAGCGGCCAGATCGATCTCGCTGTCTCGCGTTTTTAGAGAATCCCAGTCAGGTAAAACATCGCCGTGTATTCGAAGACGTGCAACGCCACCGTCGGGAAATATCTTCAGCCGCACATGAGTCGAGCTCTGCTCGCTATCGATCGTGAAGTTATTTGGACTATCGCCGCTAAGAACCGACATGGGCAAGATCTCGGTCCAATTTACCTTATCGCCGACCAATTCCGTGACGTCCGATTTCGAATCTGCGGCACATGCGTCGATCGAGCAGTGGGAAGGGAAGTTGCCCCGGAAAAAACTTGTATCGACGGTGACGCCTCTTATTCTCCCGGGTGCCCCGAGTCGAACTACGCACCAGTCGAACTCCTCTTCGAGCCGCGGACTGCGACGACGCATCGTCTCCCATCCATCCATCCATTTGCCGCGTTGGGTATATTTTCCGTCGACCCAGATCGCGGCTCCCGGCTGCAACAGATTCTCTTTGGGTGCAAAGAATTCGTCGTTGGCGAAGATCACAGCTCCGCCAAGTTTTTCAGACGCGAGATCGACGAGATCAGTGAATTCCATAAAGGTTCGAAAGCCTATCGGCTCATCTATACGATCAGCTTGCCGACGATTGTATTCGTAAACACTCCGTTAGCAAAAACTTCCGTCCCACCGACGAACGTCCGCCGAACGCTTCCGTAGAGCTCCATCCCGCCGTATGGCGTCAGCTTGTGGCGATGCTCGATCAATTCGGGCCGCAAGGTGAATAGCTCGTCTGGTGCCCACACGACGATGTCCGCATCGTAGCCGGCGGCGAGCCGACCTTTGCGGTTTTCGAGACCTGCCAGTTTCGCCGGCGCCTCGGACATAAGACGCGTCATATCATCCAGCCCAAACCCTCGAGCCCGGAAGTTCGTCCACATCACCGGAAGGCTGAATTGCAGTGCGGATATCCCGCCCCATGCATCCATAAAGTCGCCGGCGTCCCGCTTTTTCAGCTCCGGTGTACACGGCGAATGGTCCGACACGATCATGTCGATCGTCCAATCGGCTACCGCTTCCCAAAGTTTTTCGCGGTTCTCACCCTCGCGGACGGGCGGGCAGCATTTGAAATGCGTGTCTCCATCGGCGATATCCTCGGCGGCGAATGTCAGATAGTGGGGACATGTCTCGACGGTGATTGGCAGCCCTTCGGCTCGTGCCCGGCGAAGTAGATCGAGCGAGTCCGACGATGAATGATGAACTATGTGGACGCTAGCTCCGGTCTCGCGACACAGATCGATCATTAAGGCGATCGCCTGATCTTCCGCTGTACGTGGCCGCGAACGGAGAAAAGTGTTGTACTGGCGCGGATCATCATCCGCGATCGATGCAGCGGCTGCATCGATCGGGCCTTCGAGTTCGGCATGCACAAGCAAGACACGATCGAGCCGGGCCAGCTCAGGCATCGCGATCCGCAGATCGCCCGCCGTTACGTGAGGAAACTCTTCGACGCCTGAGTGAATAAGAAAACACTTGAACCCGCGTACGCCTCGTGTAACAAGCGGCCCAAGCTCACTCACATTTCCCGGAACGACGCCACCCCAAAACGCGACATCAACGGAGCATTTGCCATCGGCGGCGGCGAGCTTTTCATCAAATGCTCTCTTCGTCGTAGTGGAGGGAATCGAGTTCAGCGGCATATCTACGATGGTCGTAACG